>JAOAHX010000002.1:0-164751 GCA_026415035.1 Thermodesulfobacteriota bacterium
GGGCTTGCCGCCTTCATCTGGACTCACGACATCAGCAGGGCCCTTCGGCCGGCCCATCGGATCGGGTCGGGGTGGGTTCAGGTCAACCAAGGGGTGGGCATCGTCCCTGGGCAGTCTTACGGTGGGTTCAAGCAGAGCGGTTTCGGGAGGGAGTACTCCCTTGAGGGGATGCTCGAAAGCTTCACCCAACGAAAGAGCATCACCGTCAATCTTCAGTTCTGAGGGGTTCTAACTTGCCCCTGATCCCCCTTTTAGGCCCAAAAACCTTTTGATCAAATCGAATTTCAAAAATTCAAAGAGGTCCCAAACACCCTTTAGCTAACCTCTGCTGGCAAAAAGCAGGCGTCTCAAAAGCCCACCGACATGCCTCCTTTGCCACCTCGGAACTTGACTGATTCTTCAAACAAGGCTTTCTCCGAAGAAGCTCCTGTCGGTACGATTCGATTCCGAAAAGGGCAAACTCTCACTTTGCTCGTAAACTCCTTGAAACGATAACAACTTTCCCTGAGTAACCAATAATCCTACAAGCCTTGAAGACGTTCCAAAACTCCTAGGCCAGTTTCAATAACCCAACCTTCCTCTTATTCACCTCTTCCTGAACCTTGATTTCCTTCTTTCTAAACCTAAGGCCCCTTTTAAAACACCTCAAGGAGGTATGTAAGATTAAGTTTTACCGCTTTCAAATAAATCGCCAATGGAATATTTAAAAGAGAAAGGTTAAATCCTCCTAAATGATGTTAGCGAAAATTGACCCTCAAACTGGAACTAAAAATGAAGGAATTTCCAACTCCTTGGCAAACCTCAATAACCCAACTTTAAGGAGGAATGTCAGATCAAGTCTTGACTTTTACAATAGATTCAATAGCTATCTCCTTAGCCATTTTAAGTTTCCGCTTTTTTTTAAATGGTTCCTGATCGGTTTTAAGATAACTTCTTACCTAGCAATCTATCCACGGGACAAAAGATTACCTTTGATTTTGGGAGCGTCGTGGTCATCTCTCATTCGGTAAGATTTGGAGAAGGCGGGAGCGGCAGGGGTGGCAGAAGTTGGGGCCTTTGCGGTCGGTGTCGGGGAGGCTGTTCGAGAAGGCCATCACGCATTTTGGGTGCGGGCAGTGCCCCAAACCGTAGGTGTGGCCAAGTTCGTGGACGGCCTCTGTCAATGCCCGTCTTTCGAAGAGGTGCTGGTCACCGGGAAGGCCGTAGAATTCCTGTCTCAAGCGGGTAAGGGAGAAGAGGGCCCCCTTCCTTCCGGCCAGACCGAAGACGAAATTTAATTCCGGGACGAAGAGGTCCCGATCCACCACCCCCAGCACCCTTTCGTAAGTCGAGCATTCTTCGAGATTTTCTAATTCCTTCAGGATAGAGGTGGAGAGATACTGTTTCCTCTTTTTATCGTAGGCATAAAAGGGTTCGGGAAGGCCCTTTCCTGAGTCTATCTTACGATAGAATCTCGCTTCCAGCCCTGGTTTCAGGTTATCGAGGACCTCTTGCGCAACCCCGCCGATCCTTACGAGGAGGATTCGCCTCATCGGGTCTTTGGGCCTCCGAATGCCTGGAGGATCTCCCCCAGGGCAGAATTTCTGTTTTTGGGGGTGATTTCGAAGATCCTCACGTCCTTTCTCGCCTTGATCCCTGCGATGAATCCTCCTCCCTTCATCGCGATTGTGGCGATGAGCCTCTTTTCGGAGTCGAGGAGTCTGCTCACGATCCTTTTGAACTTCTCGGAGAGGCACTCCATCTTTCCGATCTCGTCAATGAGGATCACTTGGAAGGAAGGGTCGTCCCAGGGGATCGAATCGAGGAAGTCTTCAAACCCCCTTAGGTCGACGCCGTATCTTCCCACCCTGAAGGGACCTTCTATGTCTATATGGGCCAAAAGCCTCCTTTTTCCATCGAGGCTTACGAGTTCGAAGCCCTTTCTCTCGCCCTCCTCCCGGATCTCCTCCGTGTAGAATCCGACCGGTTTTTCATCTCTCAAGGCTCTTCCCACTTCTCTGATCAAGGTGGTCTTTCCCACACCGGGGCGTCCTGTGATCAGGAGCTTTTCCATTCTGACCATCCTTCGGGGGCTTTTAGATTCTCTTCCCTCCCATTATAAACGAAGGGAACCCCGCCTACCATTTTAAATTACGAGGAGGGGTGGATGTGTTATAATGTTTCTATCTGGAGTGGACGGTGAGGTCAGGAGAGGATCTTGAACGCGATTACGAGCTCCTGGTCGGTTTCCTCAGGAGGGTTTCGAGAAGGCTTCGCCTTCGGTTCGTCCTCGAATCCGCTCTCCTTCTTGCCTCCGGAGCGATCCTGGTCCTCCTCGGATCCCTCTTCATCGTGAAGGCGGAGGGGATCTTTCCCTATCTTCCATTTGTCTTCATCCTGCTCTCCCACCTCTTGCTCCTCTTTCTCCTCTTTTTGGGCCTTTGGCGGATCTTCCACGGGCCAACCATGGTCCAGATCGCCAGGCGGCTGGAGGAACGGGCACCGGAGTTGAAGGACGATGTCATCAATTCCCTCCTCCTCTACGAAGAAAGGAAAGAAGGGCCCTCTCCCAGGATGATCTCGGAAGGGCTGATTCGGGCTCAATTGCGGAGGACGAAAGAGAGGGTCTACAGGATGTCGCCCTCGCAGTTTGTGGACTTAAAGGGGCTGCTCGATCACCTCAGGATCTTTCTCCCGCTCTTAATCACCCTTTCGATAGTGCTCCTTCTGGATCGAGGGTTCCTGAACCGCTCCCTCCTCCTTTTCGCTCATCCCTTTTCGACCCTTCCCCCGAAGGAGATCTTCCTTTCTGTTGAACCCAGGGGAGCGGTCGTATTGCGGGGGACCCCCATCGAAATCAAGGCCAAAGTGACTGGGGATGTCCCAGAGAAACTCATGCTTTTAATCTCCCAAGAGGGCCAGCCGGCCGCTTCTAAACCCATGGAGGCCGTGGGGAAGGGGACCTTCTCTTTTCGGATGGCATCGGTCCGTACCTCCTTCCTTTATCAGGCCTATGTCGATGGGACCTCCTCCCCGAAGTACAGGATCGAGGTCGTCGATCCTCCTGAGGTGGGCCGGGTGAGGCTCACTCTCACTCCGCCCGATTACACCGGTCTTCCAAAAGAGAGGGTGGAGGGGGGCCACATCGAAGCCCTCAAGGGAACGGTCGTCCACCTGGAGGCCCAGACGACGAAGAAGGTCTCTGAAGGGAGGCTGATCCTGAACAGGGAGAGCGAGGTCTCCTTACAGGTCAGGGGCGATCGGCTCACGGGGACCCTCGTCATCCTCTCTCCGGGGACCTATTCCATCAAAGTGAAGGATCCGTTCGGATTTGAGAACCCAAGCCCTATCCCTTATCGGGTGCGCCTCATCCCGGACCGTTACCCGGAGGCCGAGATCCTGAGCCCAGGACAGGACCTGGAGGTCACAGGGGAAGAGATCTTGCCGCTCCTCTTCTCTGCCAGGGACGATTTCGGGATCACGGCCATCCGCTTGAGCTATCAATTAGGCGGGATCGAGCGGTTCGTCCAGCTCGCCCTCCCTCAGAACCCTCGATTCATCGGTCCCGAAACTTACCGCTGGGATCTCTCCAGCCTCTCCCTGATGCCTGGAGACAGGGTGATTTACCGCCTCGAGGTCTCTGACAACGACTCCATCTCCGGTCCAAAATGGGGATATTCCAAAACCTTCACCTTGAAGGTCAGGGACGAGCGGGCCCGGATAGAGAGAGAGGGATGGGAGATGGAGGAGATCGCCAGCCGCCTTTTAGATCTCCTTGCGGATCAACTGGAGGAGGCGAGGGACAGGGAGGGGCTTAAGAGAGGGGTTGAGGAGATCCTCGACCGGGTGGAGAGGCAGCTCGAAGGGGTGCGAGAGAACCCCCAATCCTACGACCTCGAGGCCCTGAAAAGGAACCTCTCCTCTTTAAGGGAGAGGATCCTCGAGGAGTCGAAGGAGAAGGTGACGCAGGAGATGGAGCGGCTCGCCCTTCTCTCCGAAGAGATGGCGAGGAGGTCGAGGATGAGGGACCTCGAAGCCCTTGCCAAGGAGGTCCGCAATCGGCAGAGTCGCCTCCTCGACCTGCTTCAGAGCCTGAAAGAACGCTCTTCCAAGGAGGGGTTCGAAGCGGCCATGAGGGAGCTAAAGAGGATCGAGGAGCTTCTCCGCTCGGTGATGGAGACCCTGGGCAAGCTCGCCTCGGGCCTTCCTGACGAGTTCTTCAACCTCCGGGACCTCCAGGGGATCGACCTCCCCAATCTCTTTTCGGAGCTTGAGGAGTTGCGGAGAAGACTGGCCGGGGGAGATATCGAAGGGGCCCTGGAGGCGGCCCAGAGGCTCCTTCAGGGCCTCTCCGAGATGATGGCCTCGTTGGGAAGGATGAGGGCCCAGGCCGGGATGAACGCCTTCGATCGGTTCCAGGGAGAGATGGACCGTCAGAGCGGGGAGCTCGATCGGATCCTCACGGAGCAGATGGAGATCCTCAGCGAGACCGAGAAGCTGGACAGGGAGCTGAGAAGCAGGTCGGAATCGGAGATGGAGGAGAGGATCGCTCGAACCCGAACGAGGTTGAGGGAGATCCTTAATCGGCTCAAATCCATTTTACCGGAGGCACAGGGGGAACCGATCGAGGAGCTGGATCGTCTCCTCAAGGAGGGGAACCTCGAAGGATTTTTTCATCTGATGAGGGCCCTGGAGAAGGAGCTTTCAGAGAACGAAGAGGCAAGAAGACTTGGCCGGGAATCGTTGGAGCAGGCTAAGGAATGGAATGCCGGTCCGAAGCCCGGGCCTTCCTCTGAGATGCGGTCGAAGTTTTCCGGACTCTTTCCGAGACAGAGGGGGCTACGGGAGAGGACGGCCAGCGTCCTCGAAAAGTTGGAGGCCCTTTCCCAGCTCTTCCCGTCCTTCGATACGGATATTTTAAGGGACCTCAAGGCCGCAGAGGGTTCCATGGGAGAGGCAGCGGAGAGGCTCTTCCAAGAGGATGCCTCTGGCGCCCTGCCGCCGGAACAGGAGGCGATCCGGAGGCTCTCCAGATCTCAGCAGGCGATGAGGCAGATGGCTCAGCAGATGGCCCTCCGGATGCAGGCGCTCCGATGGGGATATCCCCTTCTTTACGATCCGAGGCCGGGCTGGTATTACGGTCCATGGATCCCTCAACCCACCCTCCCCCAGCCGGAGGTGAGGCGGCCAAAGGAGAGGGGGTTTACCGGGATCGACCGGGAGGAGTTCGAACCGCCCTCCAAAGAGGCGTATCGGGCTCCTCAGCTCTTCAGGGAGAAGGTGATGGAGTCGTTGAAGGAGGATGTCCCTTCCTCGTACCGGAGAGAGGTGGAGAGATATTTCAGGGGATTGACAGAATGAGACGGGTTGCCCTTCTCCTGATCGTCTTCTTTCTTCCTTCCCTCTCCCAGGCCGTCTCCAACGAGGCCCTACAGTCATTGGCTGCGAAGCTCGAACGGTGGGAGATCGAGGAGGCCTGGGAAGAGGTGAGGGTCCTTCTCGGCACCGAGCCCCGGGAGGCCAGGCTCCTCGAGCTTGCCTCCCAGATCGCCTTCCACAGGGGGGATTACGAGGAGGCCCGGAGGTTGGCGAGATCGGCCCTCGAAGCAGGGGGAGGAGAGGAGAGGCTTAAAGGCTTTTTAAGCCTTATCGAGGAGACCCTCGGCGCCGTATCGCCTTTGAAGAGGTACGAGACCAGCCACTTCGTCATCCACCTCGACGAGGCGAGGGACGGGATCTTGATCGGCTATCTCACCGAGACCCTCGAGAGGACGTGCGAGGCCATGGCGGCCATCTACGGCTTTCGGCCGAAAGAGAAGGTGAGGGTGGAGATCTTCCCCGATGCGAGGTCCTTCTTTTTCGCCTCCTCCTTGATGGCGGCGGATATCGAAAAAGGAGCGGTGGGCTTGACCCGGTTCAACAAGCTGATGCTCCTCTCCCCAGGCGCCCTGGTCCACGGTTATCGCTGGCTCGATGCCATTAGCCACGAGTACCTCCACTACCTCATCGTGAGGATGACGGCCAATAACGCGCCCGTCTGGTTCCATGAGGGCCTGGCCAAGTTCGAGGAGTCCCGATGGCGGGAAGGTCCTTCCTACCTCTCCCCCCTCCATCAGGGCCTCCTCCTCAGGGCCATCGCCGAAGGGAAGCTCATCCCCTTCGACAGGATGGAGCCCTCCGTCATCCGGCTCGAGACCCCCGAAGAGGTCCAGCTCGCCTATGCCCAGGCCGCATCGGCGATCGAATTCCTCCTCTCAAAGGCGGGATACCAGGGGCTTCGGGAGGCGATGAAGCGGATGGCTGGCCAGAGCCGGAGGGGCGCAAAGGAGGCGATCGAGGGGGTCCTCGGGATGGCCTTCGAGGAGTTCGTGAGGGAATGGAGGAGGTTTTTGGCCGCCAAGGACCTTAAGGGGCCAAAGGAAGGCGGTGTGCGGCGCCATAGGCTCAAGGAAGGGAAGTCGGAGGAGGAGCGCCTCGACCTCGAGGAGATCCGATCCATCGTCGCGAGGAACCGGGCCCATCTGGGAGATCTGCTTCGCTCCAGGGGACGGATGGAGGCGGCCGTTCTCCAGTACCGCCGGGGCCTCGAAGAGGCGCCCGATTCCACTCCGATCCTGAACCGTCTCTCCTCTGTGCTCATCCAGCTCAAGAGGGAGGAAGAGGCCCTTCCACTGCTCCAAAGGGCGAGGGAGCTCTCTCCGGACCATCCCGCACCCTACGCCAACTTGGGCAAGGCCTATCTAAGGCTTAGGGAGTTCGGGAGGGCGAGAGAGTCCTTCCTCGAATCGATCCATCTCAACCCCTTCGATCCCGAAGTCCATCTCGGCCTCGCGGAGGCCTATGAGAGATTGGGAGAGGAGGCCCCAGCCCTCAAAGAGAGGGAGATCGCAAGAAGGCTCGGTCAAAGGTGAGACGAGACATGGAAATGAACTCCGACAGATCGTTTTCCGATAGGGAGCTCTCCCTTGTCGAGGAGATGGGAAAGAAGAAGGAGGAGATCCTCCGGGAGGTCAAGAAGGTGATCGTGGGGCAGGAGAAGGTGATCGAGGAGATTCTGATCGCCCTCTTCTGCCGCGGCCATTGCCTCCTTGTGGGCGTTCCGGGGCTTGCCAAGACGCTCCTCGTCTCTACCCTGGCGGGGATCATGGAACTCCAGTTCAACCGGATCCAGTTCACCCCCGACCTGATGCCCTCAGACATCACCGGGACGGACGTCCTCGAAGAGGAGGCGGGAAGCAAGCGCCGCTCCTTCCGGTTCCTCAAGGGGCCCATCTTCACCAACATCCTCCTCGCCGACGAGATCAACCGGACCCCGCCCAAGACCCAGGCGGCCCTCCTCCAGGCGATGCAGGAATATAAGGTGACCGCGGGCGGGGTGACCTATCCCCTCGGCCTCCCTTTCTTCGTCCTGGCCACACAGAATCCGATCGAGCAGGAGGGGACCTATCCCTTGCCAGAGGCACAGCTGGATCGTTTCATGTTCAATATCGGGATCGACTATCCGCCCTTCGAGCAGGAGCGGGAGATCGTGGCCACCACCACGACCTCTTATCGCCCCGTCCTGAACAAGGTGATCAACGGAGAGAAGATCCTGGAGATGCAGGAGCTCGTCCGAAGGGTGCCCGCCTCTTCCTATGTGATCGATTATGCGGTGAGGCTGGTCCGATCCTCCAGGCCCCAGGGACCGGAGGGCCTCCCCTTCGTGAAGGAGTGGGTGGAATGGGGGGCCGGTCCGAGGGCCTCCCAATACCTGGTCCTTTCGGCCAAGGCGAGGGCCGTATTGAATGGTCGGTATACGGCCTCGATCGAGGACGTCAAGGCCCTGGCCACTCCGATCCTACGGCACAGGATCATCGTCAACTTCAAGGCCCAGGCCGAGGGGGTCACCTCCCTCGACATCATCGACCGGCTCCTCAGGGAGGTTCGACCTTGAACCCTTTCGACCCGAAGGTCCTGGCAAAGCTCAAGCCCCTCCACTTGAGGGCCCGCCTGGTGGTCGATGGCGTCATGACCGGGATCCATCCCTCCAGGGCCAGAGGCCTGAGCGCGGAGTTCGAGGAGCATCGGGAATATTCCCCTGGAGACGACCCCCGTCGCCTCGATTGGAAGGCCTATGGAAAGTTCGACCGCTACTTGATCAAAGAGTATCGCGAGACGACCAACCTGAGGGCCCACCTCCTTCTCGATGCCAGCGCCTCCATGGGGTACGCCTCAGATGGGTGGAGCAAGTTCGACTATGGAGCCACCCTCGCCGCCTCTCTGGCCTATCTGATGCTGAAACAGCAGGATGCGGTAGGCCTCACCCTCTTCTCCGATCGGATCGAAAGGTGGCTTCCTCCCAGGGCGAACCCGGGGTACCTCGTCGCTCTCCTGAAGGAGCTGGAGGAGAGGAGGCCGGAAGGTAGGACGCGGGCCGGCTCGATCCTCCAGGACATGGCAGGTTCGTTACAGAGGCGCGGGCTCGTCATCCTCATCTCCGACCTCATGGACGACGAGGCCGAGGTGCTCAAAGGTCTAAAACAGATTCGATCCAGGGGAAGCGAGGTGATCGTCTTTCACCTCCTCGACCGGGAGGAGCTCCAATTTCCCTTCGAGACGCCTGCCCTCTTCGAGGATATGGAAGAAGGCCTGAGGCTCCTCACCGATCCCCGTTCCATCCGCTCCGCATACCTGGAGACGATCCAGGGATGGATCGAAGGCTACAGGACCGCCTGTGCCTCGAACCTCATCGACTATCTCCAATTCGACACCTCCGCTGCTCTGGACCGGGGGCTGGTCCACTACCTGAGATGGAGGGAGAGGTTCGGGCCCCGCTCCTGAGCCAAAGGGATTGATCCATGGAGATCGCCTTCCTCAACCCGTGGTTCCTTCTCGGAGGCGGGGCTGTGGCCGTGCCCATCCTGATCCATCGCCTCACCCGGAGGAGGGCCATCGTGAGGAGGTTTTCGGCCGTGCGGCTCCTCATCCGCTCCCAGCAGGTGATGTCCAGACCCCAGCGGATCAAACACCTCCTCCTCCTCGGCCTGAGGGTTGCGGCCGTTTTGGCCCTCGCCCTGTTGATGGCGCGGCCCATGCTGGTCGGCCCAGGGTTGCTCGACCTGAGCGATCGGTCCGCTACGGTTTTGATCCTCGACAACTCCATGAGCATGGGATACGAGGAGACGAAGGGAAGCCGCTTCGGCCTCGCCAAGGAGGCCGCCCGGCAGATCATCGAGAGGGTTCGGGGCAAGGTCCTCCTTCTTTCCACGGCCTCGCCGGATCGGGAGGCCCGCTGGGCCACCCGATCGGAGGCCCTCCAGGAGCTTGAGAGGATCCCTCTCGTCCAAGGCAGAGGGGATCCGCTCGCCTCCTTAGGTTCGGGGTTTTCCCGGTTAAAAGAGGTGAGGAAAGAAGGGCAGGTCCTCATGTTGACCGACTTGGTCCGAGGGGACTGGGAGGGGTTCGATCTCGGAAAACTCGGGACGCCGCTCGGCGGGGAAAGGGTGAAGTTCCTCCGGATCGGTGGAAGGGACCGCGATCCCAATGTGGCCGTCCAAGGGTTGAGACTCAGCGGAGGAGATGCGGTTGCGGGATCCATGGCCCGGCTCGAGGTGATCCTTTCCAACTACTCGGACGGAGGCCTTAAGGTGCTCGCCGGCCTCTATCTCTCCGGAGAGAAGAGGGAGCAGAAGGCCCTGAGCCTCGATGCCAGGAGGGAGGGGAGGATCTCTTTCGATCTCCACCTCGAGCGACCAGGCCAGGTGGAGGGTGAGGTGAGGATCTCAAATGATCGGCTTCCCCTCGACGATCGCCTGAGGTTTTCAATGACCGTGAGGGAGAAGGTGAAGGTCCTCGTCGTGGACGGCGATCCTCGGACCTCCCTCAAGGGGGCAGAAAGTTATTTCGTGGCCCATGCCCTCCAACCGGGGGGCTCTGAGACTTCTCCATTCCAGGCGAGGGTGGTCACGGAGGAGGAGTTTTCCCGGATCGATCCAAGGCCCTACGAAGCCCTCTTCCTCTTGAATGTGGCCGAGCCGGCCTTTTCCAAGCTCTTGCCCTTCTTGGAGAAGGGCAGGCCCGTCTTCATCTTCCTCGGAGACCGCGTCCTTCCCGAGGCCTACCATGCCTTCCCCGTCTCCGGCTGGAAAATAAGGGAGGTCAGGGAGAAGAGAGGGCTCCGGATCAGAGGGATAAGCACGGAGCGGCCCATTTTAAGGTCGCTCTCCGCCTCCGGAGCCGAAAGCCTTAGGGCGGCCTCTTTCCAACGCTACTTCAAAATCGAGGGGGGTGGAAGGGAGCTCCTCACGTTCGAGAACGGCGATCCCTTTTTGGTCGAGGCAGATTTTGGCCAAGGGAAGGTCTTTCTCTTCGCCTCCACCGCCGATCTCGAATGGAACGACCTCCCCCTGAAGGCCGCCTTTCTTCCCTTGATCCAGGGGCTTCTCCGGGAGACCACAGGGCTTACGGAGGACCGGTTGAGCGTCAAACTCGATCGCGCCCTTGAGGAGTCGGATCTGAGCAAGTTGGGGGTGGAGGAGATGGCTCAGAGGTTCGGAGGGATGGAGCTCAACGTGTTGGAATATAACGAAGAGGTCCTGAAGGGACTCGATTTTAGCCGAAAGGAGCTCTGGCCCTATCTCCTCTCCTTCCTTCTTCTCGTTTTGGGCATCGAAACGATCGTGGCGGGAAGGATATGATTACGAGAAGGGCCTTTTTATCCTTCGGATTGGGCCTCGTTTCTGGCCTGATCATTCCAGGCCGAAAAGGCGCTTTTTCCGCTCCCCATCCCCAGTTCTTCCTTGCCCAGCTCAAATATCGGGGAGGCGATTGGGACCCCAACCCCGGATACGTGGAGCCCATCGTTCGAGAACTGGAGTTGAGGACGAGCGTGGACGGCCTCAAAGAGAGGAGGGTCCTCACCCTCTCAGACCCCGATCTCTTCTTCGTCCCATTTCTCTACATGGCCGGGAGATACGAGTTCGAGCCCTTCACCCCTCAGGAGAGGCAGATCCTCCGGAGGTTCCTCTCTTACGGAGGGTTTCTCTTCGCCGAGGATACGATGGGCGTCAAGGGATACGGGTTCGATCGGTCCTTCCGGTCGGAGATGAGAGAGGTCTTTCCCAGAGCGGAGTTGAAGAGGCTTCCCACCGATCACCCCGTCTACAGGAGCTTCTATCTGATCGATGCCCCCGGTGGCCGGCAGAGGATCCATCCCTATTTCGAGGGGATCACCCTCGATCAATGGACGCCAGTGATCTACAGCCAGAACGACCTCTCGGGCGCATGGGCCAAGGACCGCTTCGGGAGATGGGTCAACGAATGCGTGCCAGGGGGAGAGGCCCAGCGATCCCAGGCCTTCAAGGCGGGGATCAACCTGATCATCTACTGCCTCACCTCCGATTATAAGAGGGACGTGGTCCATCACCCCTTTATCAAGAGGCGACTCAATCTATGAGCCCTCGAGCGATCTTCGCAGACCCCCTGCTTCCGGTCTGGATCATACCTCTTCTCCTCCTGCTGGGAGGGGGCTGCGTCCTCCTCCATTACCGGTTCGTCCGAAAAAGGCTCTCCCCTTTCAGGGCGACGCTCCTAAGCCTTCTCCGATTCTTCACCTTCGCTTCGCTTATCGCCTTCTTCCTCAACCCTCTCTCGGTCGAAAAGAGGGAGAGGAAGGTCCTCCCCTCTTTGGCCATCCTCCTCGATACATCACCGACGATGGGCCTTCCAGAAGGCGAAGGAAAGGGAAGCAGGCTCGAGGAGGCGAAGGCGCTCTTGATGGAAGGATCTCATCCCCTCCTCCGATCCCTCTCCGAGAGTTACGTGGTAAACCTATATCGCCTCGGCCCGTCTTTGATGCCCCTGAAGGGGGAGGAGTTGGGTCCTTTGAAGCCGGGAGAAAAGAAGGGAGACCTCGGGGAGGCCTTGGGAAAGCTTGCGGGTAAGGTCTCCCTCGTCCTCCTTTTGAGCGATGGAAACCTAAGCTGGAAGGAGGGGGTCTCGGCGGACCTTCCCGTTCTCTGTCTGCCCTCAGGCGACCCCCGCACCTATAAAGACATCCTGGTAAAGGGGGTCAAGTCGCCCCATCTGGCCTTTCGGGGGAGGGAGATCGGGATCGATGTGACGATCGGCGTTTACGGATATCGGTGGCTTACGCTTCCCGTGGTCTTAAAAGAGGGGACAAAGGTGATCGCCGCAAAGGAGGTCCGGATCGAGGAGGGTCCTTCGGAGGTGAACCTCACCCTCTCCTTCACTCCAGAAAGGGTGGGGCCCCATCACCTCACCCTTTCGGTTCCGGTCCAATCCGACGAGGCCATCTCCTTCAACAACAGGATCGACTTCTCCCTCAAGGTTGCGAGGGATAAGATCCGGGTCCTCATGGTCTCGGGTTCCCCAAGCCTCAACTACCGGTTCATGAGGATGGCCCTTAAGAGCGATCCCTCCATCGACCTGCTCTCCTTCGTCATTCTGAGGACGCCTTCGGACATCCTCAACGTCCCGCTCCACGAACAGAGCCTGATCCCTTTTCCCGTGGAGACCCTCTTCTCGAAGGAACTGGATCATTTCGATCTCCTCGTCTTCGACAACCTTCCCGCCCACCTC
Source organism: Thermodesulfobacteriota bacterium (assembly GCA_026415035.1). Taxonomy (NCBI): domain Bacteria; kingdom Pseudomonadati; phylum Thermodesulfobacteriota; species Thermodesulfobacteriota bacterium. The sequence continues at coordinate 12,559 of JAOAHX010000002.1, forward strand.
TACATCACCCCCAATTATTACGGAAGGATCCGGGATTTTGTGAGAAATGGGGGCGGGTTTGCCCTGATCGGTGGGCCCCACCTCCTTGACGGTGGGCGGTATGCGGGAACCCCTCTCGAGGAGGTCCTCCCCCTCCGGCTCACCGGAAGGGAAGATTATCGAAGGACGGGGACGAAGAAAGTTCAGCTGACCCGTGCCGGAAGGTCCCATCCCGTCACCCAGCTCTCGACCGATGGGAAAGAGAACGAATCCCTCTGGAGGGAGATGCCCGGCCTCGACGGGTTCAACCTGCTCGAACCGAAAGCCTTTAAGGATGTCCTGCTCGAGGGTGGGGATGGAGAACCAAGGCCCATCCTCATCGCGGGCCAGTATGGAAGAGGAAGGACCCTCGTCCTGGGCACCGACTTCTCCTGGAAATGGTATATGGGAATGGTGGCTAAGGGGGATGGCCATTGGGCCTATGTTAAGTTCGTCGAAAGGATGGTGCGGTGGCTGACGAAGGAGGAGAGCCTTGGTCCCGGCCGGATCCATCTCCCCGAGAGGCCTGCGGAGGTTGGCCAGGAACTCGAATTGAGGATCAGGATGGGGGAGGGGAATCTCTCCCTCCCGAAAGAAGGCCCCATCCTCTCCATCTTCGGCCCCGATGGGGCGAAGGTGACGCCTCGTCTGAAGGCGGGCGAATCCACCGCTGAATCCATTGCCACCTTCGTCCCTTCGAAGGAGGGGGTCTATCGCATCAAACTGGAGTCAGGCGATGGAGTCAGGGAGGAGTTTCTGACCGTGGGAAGGGCCAAAGAAGATTGGGAAGGCAGGCCAGACCATGAAAGGCTTAAGGCCATCTCCCGGGCGACGGGTGGTATCCTGTTGAGAGATGTGGACCATCTCTTGAAGGAGTTGGAGGCTATGGGCAGGAGAGAGGAGCGGCGTCTTATAGAGGAGAGAAGGGTCCATCTTTGGAACTCGGCCTTTGTACTCGCAATCCTCCTCGGCCTCCTGAGCTTGGAGTGGTTTCTCCGCAGGAGATGGGGGTTGATCTGAAGCCGGTTCTCCTGGCCAGGCCGATCCTTTTGGAGAAGGAGAGAGAAGTCTCTTTTAAGCAATGGAGGTGGAAGATGAAAGGATGGTTTCGGATGGTCCTTTTGGGATCCCTTCTTACGATCCTCGTTTGGGGAAGGGGTGAAGGGGCCTGTCGCAATCCGAACCTGGCTGGGTGGGGATACCTCCTGACGCCGGCCTCGGTCTCGGGTTGGGTCGAGATCAAGTGGTTCGGCCACTCCTTCTTTCAGATCACCTCGAGCGAGGGGACGAGGATCATCACCGATCCTTTCGGCCCCATGGGATTCCCCATGCCCGAGGTCTGGCCCCACATCGTCACCGTCGGGAGGGAGCATGGCAATCACAACAATGTGAGCCTCGCCAAGGGGAACCCGATCGTCCTGAGGGGTTTGAAGGGAGGCGGGGAGGACTGGAACGAGATCCACTTCACCTTCCGGGACGTCCTCATCTACAACGTCCCCATCCATCAGAGGACGCCCCCTGGCTACGGCGCCAGCTTCAAGGGGTCGGCCTTCGTCTTCGAGGTGGACGGCCTCTGCATCCTCCATTCGGGCGATGTGAGCGAACCCTTCAACGAGGATCAGCTGGAGCTGATCGGACACGTGGACATCCTCCTCCAGGTCATCGGAGGGGTCTTCACCATCGGGCCGGAGGGGGCGAAGAAGATCGTCGAGAGGCTGAAGCCGAAGGTGGTGATCCCCATGCACTACTGGCATCAGTCGAACGTCCTCGAGAGATTCCTCGATGGGCCTTACCGCGTTCGGTTCCTCAACACGAACCAGGTGAGGTACAGCAAGGAGACGCTTCCGAAGGAGACCGAGATCATCGTCCTGAAGGTCTTGAGGGAGGGCGATCTGTAGGGTTCCCCTGCCGATTCGATCTCCGGAGGCGAAAGAAAGGGAGATTTCCATGGCCATGATCCACACTCTCTCGGTTTGGGCCCTTCTCCTGATGGCGGTCGGCTGGTCGTCTGCGCAGCCGATGGAGAGGACCCCTCTGGATCAGAGGGTCGATAGATTCTTGAAGGAAAACCGGAACCGGTGGCGCGACTGGAACGTGCCCTACGAGGACGGGAAGGTCTTGTACTCCCTGATCCTAAAACACGGCTACAGACGGGCCCTGGAGATCGGGACATCGACCGGCCATTCGGCCATCTGGATGGCCTGGGCCTTGAGCAAGACAGGAGGCAGGCTCTGGACCATCGAGATCAACGAGAGCCGCTACCGGATGGCCCTTCAAAACTTCAAGAAGGCAGGGGTGGAGGCCTTCATCAAGGCCCATTTGGCCGATGCCCACCAGCTCGTGAGGGAGCTGGAAGGGCCTTTCGATTCCATCTTTTCAGATGCGGACAAGGATTGGTATCTTCAATATTTCAAGGAGTTGGATCCAAAACTGGCCGTGGGCGGCTGTTTTACCGCCCATAACGTCCTTCAAGGCCACAAGGGGATCAAAGATTTCCTCGACTATGTCCGGAGCCTCCCGTATTATGAGACCACGATCGATCGTTCAAGCCGGGCGGGTCTCTCCATCAGCTACAAGGTCTCGAAATGATTCTTCATCCGATGGCCAAAAGGGTGGGACGCGGGTAGGGGTCAGGGCCTCGTTTCGACCATAAGGAGGACCTGGTCGGTGAGGGTGAGGCGTTCCGCTCCCGATGGGGTGATCAAATAATCGTCCTCCAATCCGACGATCCCCCTGTCCGGGAAGACGAACATCGGCTCGAGGGCGATGACCATGCCGGGCTCGAGGGTCTGGTTAAAGCGGGGGGAGAGGATGGGGTATTCATCGATCTCAAGGCCAAGCCCGTGTCCGATGAATCTCACCTTTCCCTCACCGTAGCCGTTGAAGTATCCTTCGAAGGCCGAACGTTTTACCCTCTCCAGGAGGAAGCGGTAGAGCTCCGAGCAGGGAATCCCGGGCCTTGCCTTTTCGACGAAGAGAGCGTGGATCTCGAGGGAGAGATCGTGAGCCATCCTCAAATCGTCCGGAAGCTCGCCTATGACAAATGTCCTGAATTGATCCGCGATGTAGCCGTTTACCCCGACCCCGTAATCGATCCCGATGGGTTCGTTCCGGCCGATCCTTCGAAAACTGGCCCCCTGGGCCATGGCTGGGGTATTGCCCATCCCGCCGTGAGGGCTATCGAGGAAGGAGACGGCCGCGCCGGTCTCTCCGGCGAGGACATGGGCATGGGTCATCTCCTGGTTCCAACCCCGCATCCTCATCACGCCCATGTGGCCTTCCCGTCGGGCGATCAGGGCCAGGTGTCCATCGACTTCGAGCTCGGTCATCCCTTCGCGGAGGATCCCTCCGATTTCCAGGTATCCCTTGTGCAGGATCGCAGCGGCCCTCCGGAGCTGTTCCACTTCGTAAGGGGACTTGATCATCCGGAGCCTTAAAATCGCCTCTGAGACATCGACCCATTCATATTCGGGATAGGTCTGCTGGTACCGGAAAAAGAGGTTGATCGGGAGGACATCCATCTCGAGACCGATCCTTTTCAGTCGGAGCCATCCCCTTTCTTTCAATCTCTTTTTGATCTGGCCCCTTCCCACGACGGGGAGGACGTCTTTCAGCGGGGATTCCCGGCGGGCCCTTTCGAACCCCTTTTGGACCATCAGGGCCGGTTCCCCTTCTCGAGGGATGAAGAGGACGGAGGTCTGGATGGTCCCCGAGAAGTAGTATCGATCCACGTTCTGGAGGACGAAGGCGCCGTCAAGTCCCTTCTCCGCAAGGGCCTTCTGAAACCTCAGGATGCGGGATTCGATTTCGCTTGGAGGGACGGTCTCCATGATTTTCTCCCCAGAGGCTTTCAGGCGGTTATTTTGCCCCTGCCTCCTCCCTCATCAGGAGGATCGTCAAGAAAGCGGCGATCAAGGCCAAGGAGGCGCCGAAGGTGAAGGCCCATTGGACTCCGAGGGCTTTCCAGATCAGGCCCATGAGGAGGCTTGCGGGAAGGGCGGCGATCCCGATGCAGAAGTGATAGGCGCCGTAAGCCGTCCCCCTTCGAGACTCCTCGACGAGGTCGGCTACCCACGCCTTCTCCGTCCCCTCGGAGAGGCCGTAGAAGAGGCCATAGGCGATGAAAAGGATCCAGATGTGGAAGGGTTTTGAGGAGAAGGCGAATCCGAGGTAGACCAATCCGTAGAGGGTCCAGGAGAGGATCATCACCCTTTTTCGTCCGATCCGATCCGAAAGGGAACCGCCGGGGATGGAGAAGACCGACTTCGAGAGGTGGAAGATGAACCAGAGGATCGGGATGGTGACGACGTTTAGCCCAAGCTCCTGGGCGCGGAGCAGAAGGAAGGCATCGCTCGAGTTGCCCAGGGTGAAAAGGGTGATGATGAGGAGGAAGTATTTATACCTTCTGTTCCAGCCGCTCCAGTGGAGTCTGGGAGGGGAGGAGGGGGAAGATCCTTTCTTCTGGACATCGGTGACCCCTCGCCAGAGGATCCAGAGGCAGAAGAGGGAAGGGACGAAGGCGAGGAGAAAGATGGTCCGGAGATCCTCGGTGAGGGTCGCCATCAGAAGGGAGGCGACGAGGGGGCCTGTCATGGCGCCGGCATGATCCATGGCCCTTTGAAAGCCGAAGGCCTTGCCCCTCTCTTCTTCTCCGCAAGATTGGGAGAGGAGGGCGTCCCTGGGCGAGGATCGGACCCCCTTTCCGATCCGGTCGAAGAAGCGGAGGAGGAGGACGTGGTAGGCCGAGGTGGCCAGCCCGATGAAGGGCCGGGTGAGGGAGGCCAGGGCATAGCCGAAGAAGATGAGCCCCTTCCTCTTTCGGAACCGATCGGAGATCCAGCCGGAGAAGAGCTTGAGAAAGCTCGAGACGCTTTCCGCGATCCCCTCGATCAGGCCGATGAAGACGACCCCGGCTCCGAGGACCGTGTTGAGGAAGAGCGGGAGCAGAGGATAGATCATCTCGCTGGCGATGTCGTTGAAGAGGCTGACCCAGCCAAGGCTTCTCACGTTCTTCGATAGGCCGAGAAAGGATTTTGCCATTCCTTCTTCCTTTCCTCAGAAGATCTTCAAAATCTCATCCCGGGAGACGGCCTCGAGTTCCCTTTTCTTCCCTCCTCCAAGGGCCAAGGCCCGGCCGGGGCCTCGCCTCACCTTCCCGATCACACGGATGGGGATGGAGGCCTTCTCGAAGGCCCGTTGAACTCCGGCGTAATCTTCCGGCGAAACCGTAAGGAGCAACGACCCGGAGGCGATCGTCCTTAAAGGGTCGATGCCGAAGGCCTGGCAAAGCGCCTGGGATTCGGGATAGACGAAGACCTCCTGGAGGTCGACCTCGAAGGTCTTTTCCGAAGCCATGGCCATCTCTACGATCCCGTTGATCAGCCCGCCCTCGGTGGGGTCGTGCATCGAATGGATCTCGGCAGAACGGCAGGCGATCTGGGCCGCCCGAAGGACGTCGATCCCGGGATCGAAGATGAAGTTTTTCGCCTTCCGGATCAGGGAGGAGCGGAACCCCTTGGCCATCAACTCCGCCCCCTTCTCCCTTGCGATGATCGATGTCCCTTCGATGCAGACGCCTTTGGCCATGAGGAGGAGGTCTCCGTGTTTTGCCCCGCTGGTTTGAACCAGTCTCTTCTTTGGGACCTCGCCGATCATGTGGCCGGAGAGAATGATCCGATCCAACCCCGGGGTGATCTCGGTGTGGCCTCCGATGAAGGAGAGACCAAAACGGCGGCAGGCCTGGGAGATTTGGCGGAAGACCTCCTGGACGACTTTAGGGTCCGTCCCCTTTTCCGGAAAGAGGAGGGTCGCCAGAAAGTATTTCGGAGTGGCCCCGCGGGTGGCGATGTCGTTGAGGTTGACGACGACGCCGTAGTAGCCGATCTCTTCCGTGGTGAAGGTGATGGGATCGGAGGTGAAGACCCAGTCATATTTCGATCCCGGTCCCGGATCGATCACCGCGGCATCTTCACCGATTTTGGGTCCTAAGACGACCGTGGGATCGAGGCGACAGTATCGCTTCAGAACCTTGTTGAGAAGAGTCAATGGAAGTTTGCCGGGCTCCAACATGGAGGCGGATTCCCACCTTAAGTTTGGGTAAAACATTAAAACAGATCGAGCGGGAACCGCAAGGGAGGGTTGGGCGGGAAGAAGTCAACAGGAGAGGGCCTGGCCGGTGGATAAGGCCCTCTCCTCGATTTTCAGCAGAAGACGTCAAAGGTTTATTTTTATAGTGGACAATGCCTTCTCCATCAGGAGCTCGTAGGCGCTCTTCTTTCCGAGCACCGGTTCTTTCTTCTTCTGGCTCCAGATCGTCTCCGGCCGGCTCTGAACCATATAAATGTTGAAAGGGAAGGGATTCTGGCGGTCGATGGCCCACTCGATGTCCTGGGCGCCTCCATAATAGTCTTCGATTCTCTTCGCATATCGTGCCAGCTCGAGGACCTCCTCGTCCGCGAGGCAGGGGATCTCTCTCCGATCGGGAGGGATGTCTCGGTGCATGACCCCTCCGCTTCGAGGGTCGAAGACGCATTCGGTCTCTTTTAAAGAGATCTCCTTCACCAGGTCCAGGGTCACCTTATCGACGACGAATTTGTCAGGATTGCAGAGACCTGCGACGACCGTCTCTCCCAATCCCCAGTTGCCTTCGATGACCACCTTGGAGGGATCTCCGTTGAGGGGATTAAGGGTGAACATCACCCCAGCACACCGGGCATCGACCATCTTCTGGACGCCCACGCTGATCAAAACCTTTTCGTGCGGAAAGCCCATCTTCACCCGGTAGGAGATGGCCCTTGGAGTGAAGAGGCTCGCCATGCATTGCTTGATCTTTTTGAGCACCTCGTCGATCCCACGGACCCAGAGAAAGGTGTCCTGCTGACCGGCGAAGCTCGCCCCGGGTAGGTCTTCTGCCGTGGCGCTCGAGCGAACGGCGACCGGAAGGTCGGGCGTGTTGAACACATTGGCCAGGGCCTCGTAATTGGAGGCGATCTCTTCGGTCATCCTTTGGGAGAAGGGGGTGTTGGCGATCAGCCCCTGGATGGCCTGGCTTGCCTCTTCCAAGGAGGCCACGTCTTGTAAATTGACGCGGGCAAGGATCTTTTCAATCTCTTCCTTGAGACTGCCGGTGATAAAATCGAGGTAGGCCTCTGTGGTCACCGAGAATCCAGGGGGGACCGGGATGTCGGCCCGGATCAGCTCGCCCAGGCTGGCATTTTTCCCTCCGACGAGGGCGATGGCCTCCTTCCCCGCCTTATCGAACCAAAGTGTGTAGGGCATGGCAAACTCCTGAATGATAGGGGTTTGGCCGGAGGTTGGGAGATGCCCAACCTCCGACCTCAACCCTCAAACCGAGGTTCGTTACGCTCGCTTCAGGATCTTTACGATCCCTGTGTTTCCATCCACCCTTACAGTGTCGCCTGTCTTGAGGACGGAAGTGGCGATTCCCGTGCCCGTCACCGATGGGACGCCATACTCCCTGCAAACGATCGCTGCGTGGCTGGTGATCCCTCCGATGTCCGTGATGGAGGCCTTGATCTTGGTGAAGACCGGGGCCCAGGCTGGGTTCGTCGTCGGGCAGACCAGGATCTCTCCCTGTTCCACCAGGGTGATCTCTTCGAGACGCTTGACGACCCGAACGGTCCCTTCGACCACCCCTGCCGAGGAGGCGAATCCTTTGAGTTCGGTCACCTCGGCCGGGACGACGGCCACCCCCTTCAGCCACTCCTGGACCTTTTCGGTCGTGATCCCCCAGAGCATGATGGTGAAAGGTTCGGCCACCTCCTCCGGTGGCTTTCCCAGGGCCGGAATCGGCGTCCATTTTTTGGCTGCCTCCAAGATCTTCTTCCTTTTTTCCACCTTGGCCTGCCAGTAGGCGCCTCCCGAGGGGACCCCTTCTCCCAGGGCCCACGTGGTGGCCAGATCTTCCATGAGATAAGGGACTTCGAACCGGTTGAACAGATAGATGTCATCGGGTTCTTTCAGGATCCCGTATTTGACGAGGACATTTCCGAATTCCCTCACCTTTTCGAACCAGATCGTATGGAGCCAGTGCTCCACCCAGAAGAGATGGTCTTCAGCGTATTTATAGATCGTCCGGACTGCCTTGTAGGTGTCGTCAAAGGATTTTCTGTCCTCATCCGTTTTGATCAATTTGCGGTACTGTTCGGCAAGCTCCGCCCTTTCTTTGTCGATCCCTGGAAGGTCTCGTTCGATCCTCTCTCCCCTCTCGATTCTCTCGATGTAACTTTTCAGGTATCCGAAGGGGATTTCGGGTTTGGAGATCCAACTCCCCTCATAGTGGAACCAACCGCTTCCACAGGAGACATAGAACCAGGGATCCTTCGCTTTTTCATATTCAACCAACCAGTCCCTGCCTTCGGCAGACTGGCGGAGGGCGGCGATCTTTTCTTCGACCGACAGATCGCTCTTTAGGATCTTGGACAGCTCGGGGATGGCCGCGGCGATGCGGGCCAGTCTGCCCAACTCTTCTTCGGGACGGAACATCTGGACGTAGGCTCCGGCGACCAGTTTCCCGATGGTGCTTTCGGCGATCCCGGGGAAGAGCTTCCGGCAGGTGTCTGCGAAGAGGAGATAGGCGAGATAGGCGAGGTTGAGATACTGGAAGTGGAACTGCCAGCCTTTAATCATCAGGTTGACCAGCCTGTCCCAGGCATCGATGAGTTCGTAGGAGGTATAGAAGCCCTTGGGTTCAGGAAAGACCGTATCATCGTCCTCGAACTTGGGGAACTCTTTGGGGACCTTGATGTTGGCCATCTCCTCACCCAAGGCCCTGAATTTTTTTAGCCATAACCCCCAGAGGGCATCATAATGGTCGAATACATAAAAGACCCTTTTCTGAAAGAGGGCTGCTTTTTCAGCAATGATCTCCTGTGGCGGGGGGGCGACAGGGGTGATGTACATATAGCAACCGACCATCCTCTGAGCGATGCCCTGAGCTGGCGGGATGCAGAAGACCCTTGTGGTGTATTGGGACAAGGCGATCTGCCAGGCTTCGTGGAAGATGAGATCAAGGGGATACATTGCCTCAGGGGCATGGATCTTGTCTTGGAACCAGAAATGGCTTTCCTCCCACTCTTTTCTCTCTTTGCTGAACAGATAGTAAGGGGGATACATCTCCTCCCAACCTTCCAGTTCCTTCGGCAGTTCCAGCTCCAATGGCATTGGGAAACTTTTGGTGTTTGCCATAATTGCCCCTCCTTATCGAATGGATTTGCAGACCATGAGTAGGGTGGTCTTGGGACTTGGGAACCTCTCTCTCCTCACCTCCTTTCTAAAAAGAGATTTCCCCCCTCAAAGGATGTTATCGTGAAAGGCCTATCCCCCTATTTACTGCCACCATCGCTCATCGAAGGGAACCTTGGGCAAAGGAAGGGAATAAGGGTTCTTGAGAGCGCTGTCATAGCATTATCTTCCTACTGACAAGATTTGTCAACAAAATTTTTGTTATAAGTGGATTACCTATGGTTTTGTAGAAGGCTCGATCGGGAGGGGCTTAAGGTTTCAAGACCAGCTCGATCTGGGGGGCGTTCTTATCGATCTTGGTCCCGACGGAGGAAGAACAGTAGGCACAGAGGTATTCGAATTCGTCGCCCTCGGGCAAGACCAGAAGGAGTCTCTTTCGCACCGGAACCGCCCTTTTGCACCTCGGGCAGTATAGAGAGGTCGCCTCGAACTCTTCGAAATTGGATGGTCTCATAGCAAAATTATAAAAAATTTGGGTTTGGTTGGCAATCTGTTCAAAATACGTTAAAGATGATTCAGAGGGGATTCTCCCCGATCGTTGGACGGGAGGAGACGAAGATGGAAAAGAGGGGTGGCTCGATGCGGAGGTCCGGTGAGAACGGGTGATCCGGAGGGCAAGCTTGAGCGGGTGGATCTTCCCATCGCAGGCATGAGCTGTGCCAGTTGTGCGGCGAGGATTGAAAAGGGACTGGCCAGCCTCGAAGGGGTATCCCAGGCCACGGTCAATTTTGCCTCAGAGAGGGCAACGGTCTTCTTCGATCCAGGCAAAATAGAGATCCCTGCCTTGATTCAGAAGGTGGCAGACCTTGGTTACAGCGCAAAGGTGGAGAAGATCACCCTACCCATCCAGGGCATGACCTGTGCCTCCTGTGTCAGCCGGGTGGAAAAGGGACTCCGTGCGGTCAAAGGGGTCCTCTCGGTCAACGTCAACCTCGCCACTCAGAGGGCGACCCTCGAATTCCTCCCCGGGACCGTTTCGATCCGGGATCTGAGAGATACCGTGGCTGCGCTCGGTTATCGGGTGGTGGAGACCGACCGGGAGGCCTCAGGTTTGGGAGAAGAAGACCTCCTCGAACGGGAGAGGCTTGAAAGGGAAGCCGAACTGGTCAGGCTGAAAAGGAAGTTTTGGGCGGGGGCCGCCCTCTTCGTTCCCATCCTGGCCCTCATGTATGGAGCGGGGATCCTTGAGAGAAGGCTGGGCCTCGAGAGGGAGATGAACTTCTTCCTCCAGTTCCTGTTTGCCACGCCTGTTCAGTTCTGGGCAGGGGCGCAGTTTTATGTCGGTTTCTTGAAGGCGATCCGGAACAAGACGAGCGATATGAACACCTTGATCGCGGTGGGAACCTCGGCCGCCTATCTCTACAGCCTTGTCGTCACCTTTGCCTCCCATTGGATCATGGTCGAAGGCCTGAGGCTTGAAGTCTACTTCGATACCTCGTCGGCCATCATCGTCCTCATCCTCCTCGGAAGATTCTTCGAGGCGAGGGCCAGGGGAAGGACCTCAGAGGCGATCAAAAGATTGATCGGCCTTCAGCCGAAGACCGCCCGTGTGGTCCGAAACGGGATGGAAAGAGACATTCCGGTCGGCGAGGTGATTGTGGGTGACAGGATCGTGGTCCGCCCCGGGGAGAAGATCCCGGTGGATGGGGTCGTCATCGAAGGCCACTCCTCCGTGGACGAGTCGATGGTGACAGGAGAGTCTCTGCCCGTCGAAAAGAAGATCGGGGACCGGGTGATCGGTGCGACGATCAACAAAACAGGGACCTTCGTCTTTGAAGCGACCCGGGTGGGGAAGGAGACGGTTTTGGCTCAGATCATCCGTCTGGTCCAGGAGGCCCAGGGGTCCAAGCCTCCGATCGCCCGGCTGGTCGACGTGATCGCCAGTTATTTCGTCCCGATCGTCATCGCCATCGCCCTCCTCACCTTCATCCTCTGGTCCCTTTTCGGCCCTCCTCCGGCCCTCACCTATGCCTTTCTCAACTCCATCGCCGTCTTGATCATCGCCTGCCCCTGCGCCCTCGGTCTGGCCACTCCCACCTCGATCATGGTCGGGACGGGAAAGGGGGCAGAATTTGGGATATTGATCCGTGGGGCAGAGGCCCTCGAATCAGCCCAGCGGCTCGACACCATCGTCCTGGACAAGACAGGGACGTTGACGCGAGGGGTTCCGACCGTCACCGACATCGTGGCCTCTCCACCCTTTTCGGAGAAAGAGATACTGACCCTGGCGGCCTCTGCCGAAAGGAGGTCAGAACATCCCCTTGGAGGGGCAATCCTGCAGAAGGCGAACGAGGCGGGATTGACCCTCCTCGATCCGGTGGACTTTCAGGCCATCGCAGGTCATGGCATCGAGGCGATGATCGACTCCAAGAAGGTGATCCTCGGCAATATGCGGTTGATGGAAGAGAGGGGGATCGGGCTCAACGGATGGAAGGAGCATTGGGAAACCCTCTCCGGACAGGGGAAGACGGTGATGTTTCTGGCCGTGGACGGTAAGGCGGCGGGCCTGATAGCGGTAGCCGACACCCTGAAAGAAGGCTCGAAGGAGGCTGTCTCTTCGTTACAGCGGATGGGTCTGGAGGTCGTGATGCTGACGGGCGATCATGAACGGACAGCCCTGGCCATCGCCCGTCAGGCGGGTATCGAACGGGTCCTTGCCGGAGTTCTTCCGGAGAAGAAGGCCGAAGAGGTGAGAAGGCTCCAGGCCGAGGGAAGGAAGGTCGGCATGGTGGGCGATGGAATCAACGATGCCCCTGCCCTGGCCCAAGCCGATGTGGGCATGGCCATCGGTACCGGAACGGATGTGGCGATCGAGGCCTCGGACATCACCCTCATCGGAGGGGATTTAAGGGGTGTGGCCACGGCCATTGCCCTCAGCAAGGCCACTGTCCGAAACATCAAGCAGAACCTCTTCTGGGCCTTTGCCTACAACACGGTCCTCATCCCAGTGGCTGCCGGTGCGCTCTTTCCCTTCTTCGGGATCCTCCTCGACCCCATCCTGGCCGCCGGGGCCATGGCCTTCTCCTCGGTGACGGTCGTCTCGAATGCCTTGAGATTGAGGAGGTTTAAGCCGCCCCTTCGTTGAAGAAGGAAAGGGATCGATCCTTAGGACAACCAATCGCTCTCATAGGAATCGAAAGGAGGATCTCAAATGGGTCTTGACAGGTCGAAGAAAACAATTCTCACCCTTTCCATCCTACTCCTCGCATTGCTCGCCCTCGGAAGGCCAGCCCTCTCCATCACCGAAGATGAGAAGAACAATATCGCGGTCTATGAGAAGGCGGCCGATGGCGTGGTCAATATCACCAGCATCGCCGTCCAGTTCGATTTCTTCTTCAACCCCTTTCCGGCACAGGGGTCGGGCTCCGGTACGATCATCGATACAAAGGGCCACATCTTGACGAATCATCATGTGGTGGCCAACGCCCAGAAACTGGAGGTCACCCTCGCCGATGGATCGAAGTGGCCTGCCAAATTGATCGGCTCCGACCCGGATAACGACCTCGCCGTGATCAAGATCGAGGCTCCCCGGGAGAGGTTGAAGGTGGTTCCCATGGGCGATTCGAAGAACTTGAGGATCGGGCAGAAGGTACTGGCCATCGGGAATCCCTTCGGATTCGAAAGGACCCTGACCACAGGGGTCATCAGCTCCCTGGGCCGGACGATCCGATCCGAGGTCGGGACGATGATCGAAGATGTGATCCAGACCGATGCGGCCATCAACCCTGGCAATTCCGGCGGTCCCCTGCTCAACTCCGATGGAGAGGTCATCGGGATCAACACGGCCATCATCAGCCCCTCCGGCGGAAGCGTGGGCATCGGATTTGCCATCCCGGTCAACACGGCCAAGAAGGTGATCCCGGAGTTGATCGCCAAAGGGTATGTCTCCTATCCCTGGATCGGGGCTACCATCCAGCCGCTCCTCCCCGAGGTGGCCAAATATTTGAAGTTAAACGTCGAACGGGGGGCGATGATCGCAGAGGTGGTCAAGGGGGGTCCTGCGGATAAAGCTGGATTAAAGGGAGGCACCCAGAGGGTCCAGGTGGGGAACATGATCGTCGTGATCGGGGGCGACGTGGTCGTCAAGGCCGATCAACAGGAAATCCGATCCCATGACGAACTGATCCGCTTCATCCGCGAGAAGAAACCGAACGAGACGGTCACCCTCAGGGTGCTACGGAAAGGAAGATTTGAAGATGTGAAGGTCACCCTCGGCGAGCGGCCGAGGAGGAGGTAAAGGAGCACGCCTCTCTCTTATTTGGGACATTTTCCGACCCATTTGCCTTTGAGGTTCTGGGTCATCTCCATGCCCCCCTGCTTCATCTTGATCAGGCCGTCGAAGGTCTCTCCTTTGTAAGTGACCTTGCCGTCAAAAGTGGCCGCTCCTTCCCTCGTTTTGCACTCCATCAGCCAGGTGACCGTGTCTCCTTTCACCTCATGTTTGATCAATTTACACTCCTGCCCGGGCTCAGCCTTCTGGGGGACCATGTCCTTTTTGGTCAGACAATGGGAAGAAGTCTGGGGAGGCATCTTCACGGGCATCCCCGGCATCTCCATCGTCATCGTGATCTCCCAGAGACCCTCCTTCATGTTCTGGGCGGAGGTCATACCCCCTAAGAACAGGACCGCTAACCCCATCACCAGCGCCAGACCGACCTTCTTCATCCCCTTTCCTCCTTTCGGAATGGATATGGAATCCGCCTTCTTCCTCAAGCGGAAAGACTCCCCTCTAAAAAGGAGGGTCTTTTCCTGCCCCGTGAACCCTCATCTCGTTTGGAGCGGGAATATCTCTTTTGGGACGGAGGGAAACAACCGGATCAGTTTTTTATGGTAGATCCGTTTCGCACAATAAGGATCCTCTTCACAATCGCCACAACAGGGTCTAATATCCTTTACCTGCCATTTCCCCCCTACCTTTTGGAGGAGGGCGTCGAGGGGTTCCAAAATCTTTTCTGAAACCCTCGGATCTGTCTCCACCCATGCCCATCCCTCTTTCACCTTGAGATACCGGACGATGAAATGCATCGATCCGGGGTGGTGGGCCTTTAGGCCCTCCCTCAAAGCGATAAGGATGGCTCTGCATTCCGGATGTTCCTCCGGAAAGATTTCGACCGGGGCGGAGGGGAATCTCTCCTTAAATTTTTTGTAGATGAACTGGCCAATATGATGACATTCCCCTAAATCGGGGCAGGGATAGATTCTGGGATCCACCATCCCCTGGATCGTCCATTTTTTCTCTTTTTTTAAAAGGAGGGCAAATAGGTCCGCATCGTAATCCTTCCCCCTCGCCTCGACCCATGCCCAATCCTCCTTGATCTTGATGTAATCCACAAGGAAGTTTACGGAGGCCTCTTGGGGAATTTTCCCATAAAGGAATAAAGACCCTTCTTTCTTGACCGGATCCCGCTTCAACCCTTCTCTCAAGGCCTCGAGGATCGCTTTTCGCTCGGGGTTTCCGGGAGGGGGGGCGTAGGATTTTTGGGCCAAGGCGGGATATTCCCAGATCCAAGGCCATAAGAAGAAGAGTATGGAGAGGGTGATCCCCTTTTTTACGTCCCAAATCCCCTTCGGGTAGCAAAGGTTACTTACAAGGGCCGATCCACCTTCCCGAGAACTTGGCCTTCGTGATCGATTCCCCATTCTCTCGGACCTCTTGATCCCCCTCGAAGGTGTTTCCTCGATAGGTAATCCTCCCAACGACGGTCATCACCCCTTCCCTGTCCCTGCACTCGACCTTCCAATGAAAGGTGTTGCCGGTGATCTCCCATAGCCCTTCCTTGAAACTCTGGGCAGTGGTGAGAGGAGGAAGAACGAGAGCCATCAGCACAACGAGGGGTAACCAAAAGATCTTCTTCACCGCCTTCTTCCCTTTTCTTCCTTTGAGTAAGGTCTGTTTCCCTTTTGGCCCCTTTCCCGGGGAGGTCACCCCAAAGGCCCTATATTTTTGGTTATCAAAGAATTATCAAAGGGACCAAGGATTGTCAAATGGGACGTTGCGATCCCCTTGCCGAAAAAGGCCGACCCTCTCCTCGGAACATGAACCGATAAACGGATCGAGTATTTGAGTTTTCTCCCTTCCTTCGAAAAACGGGGGACCGGGTTTTTTTAATTTTTCGTGGGCCTCCTGAGGGGGGATGTCTAACTTATTGAAAATTTAAACAAATTGTAACTTTAAACCTCCTAAAACAGATAAGGGGGTTTCTGTTTGGGCCCAAAACTATAAGTTTTTAATAAAAACTTGACAACCCAATCGGGTTAATGGTAGAAAACTGAAAAACCGAGACAGGTTTCCGTTTTTTATGGAATCGGAGAAGAGGGCCCAGATTTTAAATCTTGCGAAGAAGAGGTTTGAGCGTTTCGGGTTCAACAAGACGACCGTCGATGAAATTGCCAAGGACGCGGGAATCTCCAAAAGGACCCTTTACCAGGAGTTCGAGAACAAGGCCAAAATCCTCGAAGAACTCCTCATGTTCGAGGCCCTTTCGGTGAGGAAGGCCATCCTGAACCAGATCGGCAAGATTTCCAGCCCCGCCGAGAAACTTCAGACCTATATCCGGTTGTCCAATAAATATCTGGAACAGAACCCTTTCATCGTGAACGTCTTGAACGATGCCTCCGGGTTCTACGCGCCCTTTCTCAAAGATAAACCCCATATCATCGAAAAGGGGATCGAGGAGATTTTCACCTCCATCTTGAAGGAGGGGATCGAAAAGGGTGCCTTCCGAAGGATGGACGCAAGGGTCGTCGGCCACTTCCTCTTCCTGCTGTTTAAAGGATTTACCTACGGAAGGCCGAATATCGCCACTCCTGTCGGAACGAACCAGATCAACGAGTTCATCCAATTCATTTTGCAAGGGGTAGGGGCAAAGCATTCGGAGTCAGGGGGGAGCCCCTAAGGGGCCTTCTCCTCCAGCTTCGGGTCCCGAAGTCCTACGAGATCGCAGGAATTTTTCGACAATTTAAAAAAGGGGTGGAACGATGAGACAGAGAATCAGAAAGGCGGCGGTTTTGGGAGCAGGGGTGATGGGCAGTGCGATTGCGGCCCATTTGGCCAACGTGGGGATCCCTTCCTTCCTGCTCGATATCGTCCCATCGGAGCTCAGCGAAGCGGAGAAGAAAAAAGGGCTGACGACCGAAAGCCCCGAATTCAGAAACCGTTTTTCCATCCAGGGGAAGAAGAACATCCAGGAGATCAAACCCGCCCCTCTTTACCTCAAAGAGGATGCCGAGCTGATTACCGTGGGCAACTTCGAGGACCATCTCTCGTGGATCTCGGAGGCCGACTGGGTGATCGAGGCGATCGTCGAAAATCTCAACCTGAAGAGGGAGCTTTTCAGAAAGGCGCTCCCCTTCTTAAAGGAAAGGACCGTGATCAGCTCCAACACCTCCGGCATCTCCATCCAGAAGATGTGCGAGGGGTTTCCCTCCGATTTCGAGGAGCGGTTCTTGGGGACTCACTTCTTCAACCCTCCCCGTTACATGAAGCTTCTTGAGATCATCCCTGCCCGATCGACCTCCAAAGCGGTCCTCCAGCAGATGGCCGAGGTGGGGGAGAAGATGCTGGGCAAGGGCGTGGTTTTCGCAAAGGATACGCCCAATTTCATCGGCAATCGCATCGGCGCCTTTGCCGGTGCCGTGACGATGAGGATCGCGATGGAGGAAGGCTACCTCATCGAGGAGATCGATCAGGTCACCGGGCCGGCCATCGGGAGGACCAAGCTGGCGACCTACAAACTGGCCGACCTGGTCGGCCTCGATGTCATGTCCCATGTTTCCAAGAACCTCTATGAGAACCTCTCGGACGAGAAGGAGAAAGAGTTTTTCAAACCCTCCCCTCTCATCGAACAGATGATCAAAAACCAGTGGTTGGGTCAGAAGACCAAACAGGGTTTTTATAAGAGGATCAAGGAGAGAGGAAGAGAGGAGACCCTGGTGCTCGATTATGAAAAGATGGAGTACCGCCCTCAGAAGAAGGTCACTTTCCCATCCGTGGAGGCCTGCAAAAACATCGAGGACGTTCGGGAGCGGCTGAGGACGATGGTCAACAGCCCGGATCGCGGCGGACAGCTTGCCTGGAAGATCTTGAAGAAGACCTTCCTCTATGCGGCCGAGAAAGCTCCCGAGATCTCGGATGACATCGTCAGCATCGACCGGGCCATGCGATGGGGATATAACTGGGAACTGGGGCCCTTCGAACAGTGGGATGCCATCGGCTTGAAGCCATCGGTCGAACGAATGGCCAAGGAAGGGGAGGCCATCCCTCCGCTCGTCGAGAGGCTCCTCGGTAAGGGGTATTCCTCTTTTTACGAGAAGAAGGAGGGCCGTGTCTCTTATTTCGACTTCGGAAGGGGACAATATCAAATTCTCGAAGAGAAGCCCGAGATCATTCTCCTCTCCAGCCTGAAGGAGCGGCAGAGGACCGTCCTTTCCAACCCAGGGGCAAGCCTCATCGACCTGGGCGATGGCGTGGCCTGCCTCGAATTCCACTCGAAGATGAATACCATCGGCGCGGACACCATCCAGATGATCCGGGACGCTCTGAAGGAGGTCGAGGAGAAGTTCGAGGGCCTGGTCATCGGCAATCAGGCCGAAAACTTTTCGGTCGGGGCCAACCTGATGCTCCTCCTCTTTGAGATTCAGGATGAGAACTGGGACGACATCGACCTGATGGTCAAGGCCTTCCAGGACGCCCTGATGGCGGTGAAGTATTTTGAAAAGCCCGTGGTGGCAGCCCCCCTCGGGATGACCCTGGCCGGCGGATGCGAGATCTGCCTGGCCTGTTGCGCCATTCGGGCGGCTGCGGAGACCTATATGGGTCTCGTCGAGGTGGGGGTGGGGTTGATCCCGGCCGGCGGAGGGACGAAGGAGATGCTCCTCAGGTCGATCGAGCACATCCCTCCAGAGGTGGATGCGGATCACCTTCCCTTTGTGAGGCGGGCCTTTGAAACCGTGGCCATGGCCAAGGTGTCGACGAGCGCCAAGGAGGCCCAGAAACTGGGCTATATGAGGCCCACCGATCGGATCTCCATCAACCGGGATTATTTGATCCACGACGCCAAACAGACCGTGCTCCAGTTGGTTAAGGAGAATTACCGCCCCCCGCGGCCAAAGAAGATCAAGGTGATGGGCGAGAGGGGCCTGGCCTTGATGAAGATGGGCCTCTTCTACATGAGGGAAGGAGGTTATATCAGCGAATACGACGAGCACATTGCCAAGAAGGTAGCCTACATCATGTCGGGAGGCAATCTCCCGGATGGAACCGAAGTGACCGAACAGTATCTCCTCGATCTGGAACGGGAGGCCTTTCTGAGCCTCTGCGGCGAGGCCAAGACGCAGGAGCGGATCGAATACATGTTGAAGACAGGAAAACCGCTCCGGAATTGAACAGGAAATTCTCTTTTGAAGGGGAGGGTTTTATGAGGGAAGCGGTGGTGGTTTCGGCGGTCAGGACGGCGGTAGGGAAAGCCCCCAGGGGGACCCTCAAAGATACGCGACCGGACGATGTGGGCGCCCTCGTCATCCGCGAGGCGGTCAATCGCGTCCCTGGGCTGAAATTGGAAGACGTGGACGATATCGTCATCGGCTGCGCCTTTCCGGAATCGGATCAAGGGCTCAATCTCGCCCGGGTGCTGGCCATGCGGGCTGGGTTTCCCTATACCGTGCCCGGGCAGACGGTGAACCGGTTCTGCTCCTCTGGCCTTCAGGCCATTGCCACGGCAGCCTACGAGATCATGGTCGGGGCGACCGATGTGATGCTTGCCGGCGGCGTGGAGTTTATGAGCCAGGTGCCCATCATGGGGTTAACCCCCTCTCCCAATCCCTATCTCGTGGATCATTATCCTCAGGTCTATACCTCGATGGGACTGACCGCGGAGAACGTGGCGGAGCGGTTCGGCATCACCCGGGAAGAGCAGGATCGTTTTGCCCTCCTGAGCCACCAGAAGGCGGCCAAGGCCATCCAAGAAGGCAAGTTCAAGGAGGAGATCCTCCCCGTCCCGGCAAAGGTGAAGGAGGTCAAAGAGGACGGCACGGTCATCGTCAAAGAGGTGATCTTCGATACGGACGAAGGGGTTCGATTCGATGCCTCCTTGGAGGCCATGGCCGCCTTGAAACCCGTCTTCAAGGCCAAAGGGACGGTGACGGCGGGAAACTCCTCCCAGACGAGCGACGGGGCCGCGGCCCTGGTCCTGATGTCGAAGGAGAGGGCAGAGGCCCTTGGCGTCAAACCAATGGCCGTCTTTCGGGCCTTTGCCGTTGCCGGGGTTCCTCCGGAGGTGATGGGCATCGGTCCGGCCTATGCCATTCCAAAGGTGCTGAAAAAGGCCGGTCTAAAATTGGAGGATATCGGCCTGATCGAGCTGAACGAGGCCTTTGCCTCACAGGCCTATTATGTGGTGAGGGAGCTGGGTCTCAATCTCGATATCGTCAATGTGAATGGCGGGGCGATCGCCATGGGCCATCCCCTCGGATGCACGGGGGCCAAACTCACCACCACCCTCCTCTACGAGATGCGGCGGAGGAAGGTGCGCTACGGTCTGGTCTCCATGTGCATCGGTGGAGGGATGGGAGCGGCCGGGATCTTCGAGAGAACGGAGTGAGGACAGGGGACCGAGGTTTCGGAATTCGACTTTGGAATTTTTTTGAAGGAGGGACTTATGGACGACTTCATAAAGGGAGGGTCATTTTTGCTCGAATCCATTTCTCCTCAGGACGTTTTTACCCCGGAGGAGTTCAGCGAGGAGCAACGGTTGATCGGCAAGGCGGCCATGGAGTTCGTCACCGGAGAGCTGGAGCCCGTAAAGGAGGAGGTCGAGACCCAAAAGGAGGGATTGCTTCCGGGGCTTCTCAAGAAAGCCGGGGAGTTGGGATTCCTCTCCGGGGACATTCCAGAAGAGTACGGAGGGCAGGCCCTCGATAAGGTGAGCATCATCCTCCTAATGGAGAAGCTGGCCCAGGGAGGAGGCTCTTTCATGACCGCCTATGCGGTTCACACGGGGATCGGTTCTCTTCCCATCATCTTCTTCGGAAACAAAGACCAGAAGCGACGTTATCTTCCGAAGATCGCCACGGGGGAGATCCTCACCGCCTATGCCCTTACCGAACCGGAGGCAGGCTCCGATGCCCTAAATGCCAAGACCACCGCGGTGCTCAGCCCCGATGGGAAATATTATATCCTGAACGGACAGAAACAGTTCATCTCCAACGCTGGATTCGCCGATCTCTTCGTCACCTACGCCAAGGTGGACGGGACGAAGTTCACCTCCTTCATCGTCGAAAGGAAGTTCGAGGGCGTCTCCCTCGACGAGGAAGAGAACAAGATGGGGATGAAAGGGTCCTCCACCCGGAGCGTCATCTTCACCGATGCCAAGGTGCCGGTGGAGAATGTGCTGGGAGAGATCGGGAGGGGGCACGTGGTGGCCTTCAACACGCTCAACATCGGCCGGTTCAAGTTAGGCGGAGGATGTCTGGGGGCCTCCAAGTATGCCCTCCAAGGCGCGGTCACCTATGCCAAGCAGAGGGTCCAGTTCGGCAGGCCGATCGCCGAGTTCGGGATGATCAAGCATAAGATCGCGGAGATGGCCATCCGGACCTTCACGACGGAGAGCATGGTCTACCGGACCGCAGCCCTGATCGACCGGATCCTTCAGAAGATCGATCACAACGCCGAGGATGCCGGCATCCAGATGGCCAACGGGATCGAAGAGTATGCCATCGAGGATTCGATCAACAAGGTCTATTCCTCCGAGATGGCCGACTATATCGTGGACGAGGCCCTTCAGATCCACGGCGGATATGGTTATATCCACGATTATGAAATCGAAAGGGGCTACCGGGACAACCGGATCAACCGGATCTGGGAAGGGACGAACGAGATCAACCGGCTCCTCATCGTCGATATGCTGACCAAACGGGCGATGAAGAACCGGCTCCCCGTGCTGGCCGCGGCCCAGAAAGTGGCAGGCGAGTTACTCACCCTTCGGCCCAAGATCGATACGGACGACGGAAAACTCACCATGCAGAAGGAGATGGTGGAGATGGCCAAGAAGATCGGCCTGCTCGTGGCAGGGGCCGCCGTTCAGAAATACATGGCAAAGTTGGCGGAGGAGCAGGAGATCCTGGGGCTGATCAGCGACATCGTCATCGAGGTCTTTGCGATGGAGAGCGCCTTGCTGAGGGCCCTCAAGACGATGGAGAGGGGGGATGAGGAAAGGGCCAAGATCCAGAAGGCCATGGTCCAGGTCTACGTGAATGACGGGTTCAACCGGGTCGAAGATTATGCGCGACAGGCCCTTTCTGCCATTGCGGAAGGAGATACGCTCCGGACCCAGCTTTCGGCCCTGAAGAAGCTCACCCGGTTCACCCCCGTGAATACCATCGCCTTGAGAAGGGCGATCGCGGATTACACGGTGAAGGTGGGAAGATATCCCTTTTGATGAACCATGGGCCCCGGAGTCGCAGGCCCGGTTACATTCAGGGGGAGGGATGCTCCCCCTCCCTAATCTTGACTATATTTCTTCAGGTGTTTGACGAGGACGAGGAGCATCAGAGGAATCAGCGTCCCTACCAACAGGACGGCCCCGCCCACGATGTAGATACTGGGGCCGATTTCATCCACTGTCCGGATCACCTGCATCACCGCAATAGAGACCATCGCGGTCAGGATGCACATCAGAATGATGATACTGACAATATTGGCTGCGCTCAATTTGATATTCATGACCCCCTCCTTTCACTCCAAAACTGGCCTTTCAGAATCCACCTGAACCACCTTCGAGGAAGCGGGTCTATTTTTGATGGAAGGCCCTCAGTCCTTACTTTTTCACCGCAACGGGCTCAAGCCCCGGGACCGTCACCTCTTCCTCAGACGCCTTTTTCTTGAAGGCCATGGTGGCGGTCGTTCCGATGAAGCTGAAGAAGAGGATGGCTGCTGGGATCAGCTGCATGAGGACGATCACCGCGCCGATCGCTACGAAGATCCAGAGGGTTGGCCCCGCCTCTTTCAATTCGATGGTTCTTGCAAAGGCCGGGGTTGTTAGAAGGGTCATCGCCGCTCCGACCATCCCTGCTTTTAACATCTCTTTCGCTCTCATCTTCATCTCCTCCTTTGAATTGGTTTTGTCACTTCGCCCTCAATATAGCATTAAGAATGCCAACGTTAATATTTTCGGCTGTTTTAATATAACTTATGGATTTTTAAAGATTATCCAGACAGTCCCCAGGACCTTTAAAAGGGGCTTTCGAAAAATAAATAAAAAAAATATACAGGAAGAGGGCCTGACGATTTCCTAAATTTTTGTAACCATTCGATATAATTATAAAAAATTTGAATAAAAAAATTATGCACCTGAAAATTTTTCTTATACACATAGCTCATCCTTAAGGAGTGTCGATTTCTGGGAAGGCATCGGGCATTGGCCGGGGAGGTTCGAGGTCTTTTGGGGATCGGGCCTTAAGCCCTTCGAAGGAGGGTTTTTGGAAGGGTTGACGATCTAACGGGATTGAACTTATAATGGTTAATCGAGAGGGGGATCTTTTATGTGGGACTACACGGATAAGGTTAAGGATCATTTTCTCAATCCGAGAAACGTGGGCGAGGTGGAAGATCCGGACGGCGTGGGTGAGGTAGGCTCTCTTGCTTGCGGCGATGCCTTGAGACTCACCTTCAAACTGGACGAGAACAAAAGGATTAAAGAGGTAAAATTCAAGACCTTCGGCTGTGCCAGCGCCATCGCCTCCTCCTCAGCCCTTACGGAGATGATCAAGGGGATGACCCTTGAAGAGGCTGAGAAGGTGACCAACCAGGACATTGCCAATTACCTCGGGGGGCTTCCGGAAGAGAAGATGCACTGTTCGGTCATGGGCCGGGAAGCCCTTGAACTGGCCATCGCCAATTATCGGGGGCAGAAGATCGCCAAGGAAGACTTCGAGATCGTCTGCCGATGTTTCGGTGTGACCGACCGGGAGATTACAAGGGCGATTCGGGAGAATGACCTCAGGACCGTCGAACAGGTCACCTATTACACGAAGGCAGGGGGCGGATGTGCCCAGTGCCACCCGAAGATCGAGGCCCTCATCCAAAAGGTGCGGAAAGAGATGGAGAAGGAAGGGGTGGGCCCGAAGCCCGAAAGGAAGAAACTGACCAATATCCAGAAGATCAAATTGATTGAGGAGACCCTGGGGAGGGAGATCATTCCCGCCCTGAAGGCCGATGGGGGAGATCTGGAGTTGATCGATGTGGACGGGAACAGGGTCTTTGTCGCCTTGAGGGGGAAATGCTCCTTCTGCCCCAGCTCTGAGGTCACCTTGAAGCAGTACGTCGAATCGAAACTTCGGGAGTTCGTCAGCGACGAGATCGTGGTGGAGGAGGTCAGGCCGTGAAGACTGTTTATGTGGATAACAATGCGACAACCCGGGTCGCCCCCGAAGTGGTGGAGGCGATGCTTCCCTATTTTACCGAATTATACGGGAACCCTTCGAGCATGCACTTCTTCGGGGGCCAGGTCCAGAAGAAGGTGAACGAGGCGAGGGAGCAGGTGGCCGATTTTTTGGGGGCCGATCCCTCAGAGATCGTCTTCACGAGTTGCGGAACCGAAAGCGACAACGCGGCCATCTTCGGGACCCTCGATTCCTATCCGGAGAAGCGCCACTTCGTCACCTCCCGGGTGGAACATCCTGCGGTTAAGAACGTTGCCACCTCGCTCAGCCGGAAGGGCTATCGAACGACCGAGGTTCGGGTCGATCGAGAGGGACGGCTCGACCTCGATGAGCTGAAGGAGTCCCTGACAGACGATACCGCCCTGGTCTCTATCATGTACGCGAACAACGAAACGGGGGTGATCTTTCCGATCGAAGAGATCGGCCAGATCGTCAAGGCCAAAGGCATTCCCTTTCACACCGATGCGGTCCAGGCCGCGGGCAAGATCCCCCTCAACATGAAGAAGTCCACCGTCGACATGCTCTCCATCTCCGGCCATAAACTCCATGCGCCGAAGGGGATCGGCGTGCTCTACATTCGTAAAGGAACGAAATTCTCTCCCTACATCATCGGCGGACATCAGGAGAAGGGGCGACGCGGGGGCACGGAGAACGTCCCCTACATCATTGGCCTCGGCAAGGCCTGCGAATTGGCCAAGAAGCACCTCGAGGAGGAGAATACGAGGGTGAGGGCATTAAGGGATTATCTCGAGGCCAAGATCCTCGAGAAGATCCCCAACACCTTGGTCAACGGTGACCGCACCAACCGCCTTCCCAATACCTTGAGCGTCAGCTTTGAATATGTAGAGGGAGAGTCGATCCTCCTTCTCCTTTCGGATCTGGGCATCTGTGCCTCTTCGGGATCGGCCTGCACTTCGGGCTCCCTCGAACCTTCCCATGTCCTGCGAGCCATGGGCGTTCCGTTTACGGCCGCTCACGGCTCCATCCGGTTCAGCCTCTCCATCTATAACACGAAAGAGGAGATGGACTACATCATTGAGCACCTGCCTCCCATCATCCAAAGACTTCGGGACATCTCTCCCTTCTGGAAGGACTATCTGAAGTCCCAGGGCAGACCTGCATGATCCCGTAAGGCAGGGGAATCTGATGGAACTCCGGGGAATGACTGCGCTGGTCACCGGTGCCACCGGCTTCATCGGAGGTCGTCTATCGGAGCGGCTGGCCGCAGAAGAGGGCGTTCGTGTCCGTGCCATGGTTCGAAACCCCACCAAGGCAGACCGGCTGAGACCATTTCCTTTAGAGATCGTCCAGGCCGATCTGAACGACTTGGGTTCATTGAGGGAGGCGGTCAGGGGATGCGATCTCGTCTTCCATTGTGCGGCCATGGTCCGGGAGACCGGGGACCGGCAGGTATTCTATCGAACGAATGTGGAAGGGACGAAGAATCTCCTGAAGGTTTCAAAGGAAGCGGGCGTGAAGAGGTTCGTCCACTTCAGCAGCGTGGCGGTCTACGGGATGAACCCTCCGAGCCGGGTCGATGAACAGACCCCCTTTCAACCCTGCGGAAATCCCTATTGCGATACGAAGATCGAGGCCGAAAAGGCGGTCTGGGAGGCCTATCGAGAAAAGGGGCTTCCTGTCGTCGTGATCCAACCCGCCAATGTCTATGGACCCCATTCCAACGCGTGGACGCTCCGGCCTATCAAACTGATTCAATCGGGCCAGATGATCCTCATCGACGGGGGAAGGGGCCTTTGCAATTATGTCTATATCGATAACCTCATCGATGCGGTGCTTGCCGCAACGAAGAACGATCGCTCCGTGGGTCAGGCCTACCTGATCAGCGATGGAAACCCGGTCACCTGGAAGGAATTCTTTGGTTTTTACGGCCGGATGGCCGGAAAGCCGAACCTCCGATCGGTCCCCGGGTGGCTCGGCAAGGCCATTGCCTTCGGGATGGAGATCAGAGCCAAATTTTCTGGCAGGCCTCCCAAAATCTCACGGGAGGCCATTCGGTATCTCACTCGTCAGTCCTGCTTCAGCATCGAAAAGGCAAGACGGGAGCTGGGTTATGAACCTCGCCTCTCCCTCGAGGAAGGGATGAAGCGAACCGAAGAGTGGTTGAGAGAGGCGGGTTATCTCCCATCATCCAAAAGGATCTCGCCTGCTTAAAGACCCTATCGGATCTCGGCGTGGTAGCTCTGGAGGGATCGGACCCCCCCTTTGCCCTGCCTGGCCGCGGCGATGCCTTTGGCCGCAGCGATGGCGGCGGCCAGGGTGGTGATGTAGGGGATCTTATACCGAATCGCCGTCTTCCGGATGTAGGAATCGTCCTCCTTGCTCAGTTTTCCGCTTGGCGTATTGATGACGAGCTGGATCTCGCCGTTTTTGATCGCATCGACGATATTGGGCCGGCCCTCGTGCATCTTCAGGATCTTCTCCGATTCGATCCCGTAGTCCGCCAGAAACCGGTGGGTTCCCTCGGTGGCCTTAATTTTAAAGCCGAGCCTGACCATCTCCTGGGCGACCTCGAGCACCGCCGGTCGGTCCCTCTCGGAAACGGTGATGAGGACCGTCCCCTCGAAGGGAAGGAATTGCTGGGCCGCCTCCTGGGCCTTGAAGAACGCCAGGCCGAAGGTGTTTGCCAGACCCAAGACCTCGCCGGTGGAACGCATCTCCGGGCCCAGCACGGGGTCGACCTCGGGGAACATATTGAAGGGAAAGACCGACTCCTTGACCCCGAAGTGGCGGATGAATTTGGGCTTGAGGTTGAAGGCGCTCAGTTTCTTCCCCATCATGATCTGGGTGGCCAGACGGGCCATCGGGAGGTTGCAGACCTTCGAGACGAGGGGCACGGTGCGGGAGGCGCGGGGATTGGCCTCCAAGACGTAGACCCGATCCCCGGCGATGGCATACTGGATGTTCATCAAACCGACGACCTTCAGCTCGATGGCGATCCGTTTCGTATATTCGTAGAGGGTGTCGAGATGTCTGGGCGGGATGCTGATGGGGGGGATGACGCATGCGGAATCGCCGGAGTGGACCCCCGCCAGTTCGATGTGCTCCATGACGGCGGGGACAAAGGCGTCAACCCCGTCGGAGAGGGCGTCGGCCTCGGTCTCGATCGCATTCTCCAAAAACTTGTCGATCAGGATGGGCCGCTCCGGCGTCACCCCGACGGCGGCCTCCACGTACTCCTGGAGCATCTCCTCGTCGTGGATCACCTCCATCCCCCTGCCGCCGAGGACATAGGAGGGCCTTACCATCAGGGGGTAGCCGATCTTCTCAGCGACCTTGAGGGCCTCTTTCAAGTTGCTTGCCACCCCCGATTCGGGCATCGGGATCTTCAACTTCGCCATCATCCTCCGGAAGCGACCCCGGTCCTCAGCGAGGTCGATCGTCTTGGGCGAGGTGCCGAGGATGTTGACCCCGGCCTGGGCCAGTTCGTTGGCGATGTTGAGCGGGGTCTGCCCTCCGAACTGGACGATGACCCCTAAGGGCTTCTCCTTTTCATAGATGGCTAAAACGTCCTCCACCGTAAGCGGTTCGAAATAGAGCTTGTCCGAGGTGTCGTAATCGGTGGAGACCGTCTCGGGGTTGCAGTTGACCATGATCGTCTCGTACCCTTCATCCCTCAGGGAGTAGGCGGCATGGACGCAACAGTAGTCGAACTCGATCCCCTGTCCGATCCGATTCGGCCCTCCTCCCAGCACCATGACCTTCGGCCGGGAGCTGACCGGCACCTGATCGGGCCCGTTGTAGGTGGAGTAGTAGTAGGCCGCATTTTCGACCCCGCTCACCGGCACGGCCTGCCAGCCCTGGACCACGCCGAGGGCGATCCTTCTTTCCCGGATCTTCCTTTCCGGGATCCCGAGGAGCTGGGAGAGGTAGCGATCCGCAAAGCCGTCCTTCTTTGCCCTGATCAGCAGCTCATCGGGCAGGGTCTTTTCCCTGTATTTGAGGATCTCCTCTTCGAGCTCAACCAGCTCCTTCATCTGTTCGATGAACCAGGGTTTGATGTAGGTCTTCCTGTAGAGGTCTTCGACCGTCGCCCCCTTCCGCAGGGCCTCATACATGATGAACTGGCGTTCGCTCGAGGGCTCGGTGAGGAGGTCCATCAGCTCCTCGAGCGTCTTCTGATGAAAATCTTTGGCAAAGCCCAGCCCGTAGCGGCCGATCTCGAGGGAGCGGATCGCCTTCTGGAAGGCCTCCTTAAAGGTCTTTCCGATGCTCATCACCTCGCCCACGGCCCGCATCTGGGTGCCCAATCTGTCCTGGGCGTTCTTGAACTTTTCGAAGGCCCAACGGGCGAATTTCACGACCACATAATCTCCGGAGGGGGTATATTTTTCCAGGGTCCCCTCCCTCCAGTACGGGATCTCGTCGAGGGTCAGGCCCGCAGCCAGTTTGGCCGACACCAGGGCGATGGGAAATCCCGTCGCCTTCGAGGCGAGGGCGGAGGAGCGCGAGGTCCTCGGGTTGATCTCGATGACGACGACCCGTCCGGTGACCGGGTCGTGGGCAAACTGAATATTGGTGCCCCCGATCACCTGGATGGCCTCCACGATGTCGTAGGCATATTTCTGGAGTCGTTTCTGTAATTCGGGGGAGATGGTAAGCATGGGCGCGGTACAGAAAGAGTCTCCGGTATGGACGCCCATCGCATCCACGTTCTCGATGAAGCAGACCGTGACCCTCTGATTTTTGGAGTCCCGGACCACCTCGAGCTCCAGTTCCTCCCATCCCAGGACCGACTCCTCGACGAGGATCTGCCCCACCAGGCTCGCCGAAATTCCGCGGCTGGCCACGACCCTTAGTTCCTCGATGTTATAGACCAGGCCGCCGCCCGTCCCACCGAGAGTATAGGCGGGCCGGATCACCACCGGATATCCCAGCTCGGCAGCGATCGCCTCGGCCTCCTCCACGCTGTAGGCGATCTTGCTCCTCGGCATCTCGATCCCGAGCTTGCTCATCGTCTCCTTGAAGGCGAGACGGTCCTCGCCCCGTTTGATCGCATCGATGTCCACGCCGATCACCTTCACCCCGTACTGGTCGAGGACGCCTTCTCGCTTCAACTCGGAGGCGAGGTTCAACCCGGTCTGTCCACCGAGGTTGGGAAGCAGGGCATCGGGCCTCTCCTTCTCGATGATCTCCTTCATCCTCTGGAGATTGAGGGGCTCGATGTAGGTGACATCGGCCATTCCCGGATCGGTCATGATCGTCGCCGGGTTGGAGTTGACCAGGACGATCTCGTAGCCCAGTGCCCGAAGGGCCTTACACGCCTGGGTTCCGGAATAGTCAAATTCGCAGGCCTGGCCGAGGACGATGGGACCTGAACCGATGATCATCACCTTTTTGATATCGTCCCGTTTAGGCATAAAGGATCTCCTCGTAAAAATTTGGGAAGAGGATCATATCCACTTAATTTTTTGGCCAATTTTATAGTTTACCTCCACCCTGATGTCAAGGAAAAAAGGCCATGGCGAGGAAAGGAGAAGAGAACCTTTCGGTCCATTTAAAGCGCGGGTTTGGCCAGAAGGGGAGTCCTAAAGATCGAGTGTCCCTCGTCTTTTTGAGAAAGATGGCGAAAAGAGACATCGGAAGGGCGGGAAGGTCACAAGAGGTCTTCTCCCTCCCGGGTTGGAGTGGATCTTCAGGGACCGCAAGCGTCGATACACGACGTCTTCCGACTCAGGATTTAAGCTTCAATCCTCGTCTCATCTGGTCTGGCGTCAATGAAGAGAGGGCATCGAAAAAAGCGGGTTTAAACGAGCCCGGTCCCAGGGAATGGAGACCTGCCAGTTCACCGGCCAGCCCGAAGAATCCCACCGCGCTGACCGTGGCCACCATGGGATCGTCGGCCACCGCATTAAAAGCGGCGATGACGGCCGTCAACATACATCCCATCCCCGTGATCTGACCCATCATCGGGTGACCATTCTCAACGATCCTTCTCTTATGGAGAGAAAGGATTAAATCCCAGGGGCCGGTGGCTACCACAATGGCTTTCGTCTCGAGGGCCAGATTGTAGCCGAGTTGTTCGAGGTCGTCGGGGCCTGAAATGGCATCGACCCCGCCCCAGCGACCCTCCCTGCCTTCGAGGACCCCGATTTCGGCTTGATTCCCCCGGATGACCGTGATCCGGAGCTCGGAGAGGATCCTCTTTGAAGATTCCGTCCTGAACTTTGATCCACCCGCTCCAACGGGATCGAAGACAACGGGGCGGCCTTCCTGATTGGCTCGTTTCCCGGCCAGGATCATGGCCTCGATCCGTTCGGCAGACGGGGTCCCTAAATTCAGGACCAGGGCATCCGATTTGGCTGTGATCTCCTCCACCTCTTCGAGGGCCCAGGCCAGGATGGGTCTGGCTCCGATCGCATGGAGGCAATTGGCCACCTCGTTGGCCGTGACCCAGTTGGTGATGGCATGGATGAGAGGCCTTTGTCTCCGAACCCTCAATGGGACGTCGATCAAATGATCGGTATCGAAGACCATCGCCTCACCTCCCTGGAGGTAAGAAAAAAGCCGCCCCCGAAGGGACGGCCCATATCCTCGCCTCTTTCTGTCGATCCCTCCGCTGGCATTACCCAGTTCAGGTTCGGCGGGTCGGCAACTGACCGGTCACCCTCTCAGCCGGGCCCATCCCAACTCCCCGCGACAAGGCTCAATATTTTGGAACTATTTATAGAATAGCCTCCTTCCAAAATCAAGGCGAGAGAAAAGCAGGAAAGGAATTCTTAGCCGATCACGACCACGTTGGTGGCCTGAAGCCCTTTGGGGCCCTGGGAGACGTCGAACTCGACCTCATCGCCTTCATAGAGAGACTTAAAGCCATCCCTCTTGATTGCGGAGAAGTGAACGAAGACATCCTTTCCGTCGTCCCTGGAAATGAACCCGAAACCCTTTTTCTCATTGAACCATTTGACACGACCTTTGGCCATTACAACTCACCTCCTTTCGGCCTTTGATTGAAGTAAGTTGTAATAGCCTCTGACCTTCGAACAAAAAAGGTCACAAAAGTTTAAGAAGCACTTTTGTGACCTTTTTGCAGACCCAAACAGATACTTCTTACAACCTACGGCTTCATCATGGCATACGATGGGGTAAAAGTCAAGGGCATGAGCGAAAAATTTTCAGATCCCGCCTCACCTGTCGGGAGAGAGGAGAAGGGAGTGTTTTAACGTTCCTTCTGCCCGCTCGATTTCGAAGGTGACCGCATGGAGTCTTTTCGAAATGAACTGCCCCGGATTGATCGAGATCGTTTGTCCGATCCGATCCACATACCTCCCTGAAAGCTGCGGCGATTCGTGGATGTGGCCGTGGAGGGTCAGGTAGGGCTGGCGCCTCTCGATGAAGCGCCGGATGGAGTGACTTCCCGCCCATCCTCCTCCCTGAATCCGATCGAGGTGGGTTCCATAAGGAGGGGAATGCATCAGGTAGATGGCCCTTTTTTGGACGTAGGGCTCGGGGAGGTGCTCCAGGTCTTGTTCGATCGCCTCCCGGCCCTCCAGGTAGAGATGGGGATCGACGGGTTCCAAAACATCGGTCTGCGGCGAGGATCGAACGTAGGAGGGATGTTTCTGAGGGGGCCAGGGCGATTGGTCGTCGTCCCTCTTTTCATAATCTTTGGGCCGAAAGGGGGTTGGAGGGACGAAGGGATATCCGATGAATTCGTAGTCGTTTTTAAACCGGTAGATCTTTCGATCCAGATCGATCAATCCATCCAAGGGATCCTGGACGAGGTGGGGAAATGCCAGATCCCAGTTTCCCGGGATGAGGAGAAACCACCTCGCCTCGCTTTCCTGCCTCATCTTTTTAAAGAACGGGATCAGGAAGCGGTCGATAAAGGTTTTCTGATTGGGAATAAGGTCCTCGTAGCGTCTCGTCGGAGGAAAGGAAGGGAATAGGTCTCCTCCTAAAGCCACCACTTCCGAAGAGGAGGCTCGGGCTAAGTCGAGCAGTTCCTGATAGAGGTGGATCTCCCCGTGGAGATCGGAGGCATATAAGAGGTTCACCCTATCCTTCGTCCTCCTCCTCGAGCAGCCATCTATCTATCTTTTTGACGAGCTTGAAGGTCACTTTGCAGTAGGAGCAGAGGACCAGATCCCCTGTCTTCTCATCCCCCTCCAGAGGGATATCTGCGCTGCAGATGGGACATTCCAATTCGGTGGCCATCCGTTCCCTCCTTTGATTAAACAGTATGGGACGCTTGAAGAAAAATCAAGCCCCAAGTCTTCTTTCCACCTCCTACGAGGCAGACGCCGCCGATCCTTGAATATTCTCCTTGCATCGGCGTCTAAAAAGATATAAAAAAGAAAGGGGGATGGCGATGAAACAGGCTCTTTCGATTCTTCTGGTCCTTGGATTTCTCACCGGGATGGCTATCTCCTTGTGGGGTTGTCCTCCTCGACCCGTCTATGTGAGACCGCCTGAACCGAGGGTGGAGATTTACGGGCCCCCGCCCTTTCCTGAAGCGGTGTGGTGTCCAGGACACTGGGAGTACCGAAGAGGAGAATGGGTTTGGGTTCCGGGTCACTGGAAGAAACGACCGAGGCCCCATGCGGTCTGGGTGCCAGGCCGTTGGGAGCCGAGAGGACGTGGTTGGGTCTGGATCCCTGGACACTGGGAATATCGGTAAAAGATAGTTCGAAGCGATGGTTTCGTAATTCCTGACGTATGGAGTGTAGATGATTTTCGGCCTCGGATTACCGGAGATCTTGATCATCCTCGTCATCCTGCTCCTCCTTTTCGGTGCCAAGAGGCTTCCAGAGATCGGAGAGGGACTCGGGAAGACGGTCAAAGAGCTGAGAAAGATCAAGGGGGAGAAGAAGGCAGAAAAGGGAAAGGAGACGGAGGATCCGAAAGGCGACCTCGTCACCGATCTGAAGAAGGAGATCGAGGAGATTCCGGGGGTCAAGGAAGCGAAGGAGATCAAAGACACGGCAGAGAAGGTCAAAAGGGTGACGAAGCTTCTGAGATGAACCGGCCCGCCGATGGCCGATTCCCTCCCTCAAGGGATTTTATAGCCCTTTTTCGCAAGCCGGTAGGCCAGATCGAGGACCATCTCTTCTGCATCCTCCCCATCGACGATGCCCCTGACCACGAGGCCCGCCACCCAGTTGGCGCTTGCCCTGCGCCAGAGGTCGTGGCGTGCCGGAATGGAAGGAAACGCCCGGGTGTCGTCATTGAAGCCCACCGTGTTCTGGAGCCCAGCAGTCTCCATCACCCGATCGAAATAGCGCCTCATCCCGTTGAGGCTGTCGTGAAACCACCAGGGCGGACCCAGTTTTAACGCGGGGTAATGGCCTGCCAGAGGGGCCAGTTCCCTCGAATAGGTCGATTCGTCCAAGGTAAAGAGGATCAAGTTCAGCCTTGAATCGTTCCCATATTTATTCAGCAGGGGACGGAGGTTTTTCGTAAACTCGGACTGGGCCGGGATGTCCGCTCCCATGTTGGGCCCGAAACGGCGAAAGAGGAGGTCGTTGTGGTCGCGAACGGAGCCGATGTGGAGCTGCATCACCAGGCCATCCTCGATGCTCATCCGGGCAAACTCCATGATCATGTGACCTTGAAATCGCCTCGCATCCTCCGCGTCCACCTGTCCTCGGAGGGCCCGTTGGAAGATCGCCTCCGCGGCGGAAAGGGTCAACTCCTCAGTCCAGGCGGTCTCCGAGGCATGATCGGTCGAAAGGGCTCCCATGGATTTAAAGAAGGCCCTGCGCTCTTCAAGGGCCCGAATAAAGGTTTGGTAAGAGTGGATCGAGAGATGGGTCACCTGGCTCAGGGCGTTCAGGTGACCGGCCCAACCCTCGGCCAAGAGGTTGATGAGGCTGTCGGGTCGAAAGGTCGGTCGGACCCTCCCGCCCCATCCGGATTCGCGGAGGGTTTGATGAGGGGTCAGCGGATCGGTGGCCGCATCGGTGGTACAGAGGACCTCGATGTTAAATCGTTTAAATAACGCCCGGGGACGAAATTCCGGGAGATTCAGCTTGGCCTCGAGCTGATCATAGATGGATTGGGCATTTTTCCCCGTCAATTTCTCCTCGATGCCGAAGACATCCCTCAGCTCATGGGCCAGCCAGAGGCCTGTGGGCGTCCCGCGGAAGAGGAAGAAGTGGTCGGCGAAGAGCTGCCAGATCTTTCGATGGTCCGTTTCAGTGGGGGCTCCGTCCCTTCTCGGGATACCCAGGGCCTCGAGGGGGATTCCCTGGGAGTAGAGCATCCGGAAGACGTAGTGGTCCGGGAGGATCAAAAGATCGACAGGGGTGCCAAAAGAGGCCTTTTCGTCGCCGAGGAGCTTCGGATCGACATGGCCATGGGGGCTGAGGATGGGCAGATGGGCTATCCGCCGGTATAACTCCATGGCGATTTGGCGTTGGGCCGGGTCCGGGTCGAAGCATCGATCTTCAGGAAGGTTCCATTTCCCACCGTTTTCCATCATCCGCCTCACATCCCCTTCAGGGAGGCCCTCGTCCTCCCGCTCACCTCAGGATTGACGACCGACCCAGGCCATCGTCCTTGAAGGACGGAGGCCACGTTCTCGGCCGTCCTCCGTTTCAACTCACGAATGGAGTCCTCCGAATAGAACCCCACGTGAGGAGAGAGGACGACGTTCTCCATCCGGAGCAGAGGGGAGTCCGGATCCGGGGGCTCCTTTTCGAGGACATCGAGGCCTGCTCCGGAAAGCAAACCCTCGTTGAGGGCCCGGATCAGAGCCTTTTCATCGACGATCGGCCCCCTGGAGGTATTGATCAGCAAGGGCCTCCTCTCCATCTTCTTGAACTCCTCTTCTCCGATCAGGTGCCGGGTCGATTCGTTCAAGGGACAGTGGATCGAGAGGATGTCCGATTCCCTGAGGACTTCATCGAAGGTTTTGAGCCGGACGCCTTCCGGAGCCGCTTTCAGATAAGGGTCGTAGGCGATGGTAGCGACCCCGAAGGCCGACATCATCCTCGCCGTCTGCAGGCCGATCTTCCCCGAGCCGATGAGACCCAGGGTCTTTCCCCTCAGACGAGGGATGGGGATCCCCTGACGGAAATCCCACTGATTCGATTTGACCCTTCGGTCGAAGAAGGCCGTCTTTCGCAGGAGCGTGAGGATCAGGGCGACGGTGTGGGTGGCCACCTCCTCGATGCAGTAGTCGGGGACATTGGCCACCACGATCCCGAGGTCGGTGGCGGCCCGAAGGTCGATCGAGTCGACCCCGACGCCGTAGCGGGCGATGACCTTGCAATTCGGAAGTTGTTCCAGGACCCTTCGGGTGAGCAGGGCATATTGATTGATCAGGCCGTCCGCATCATGGCAGACCCGGATCAGGTCTTCTTCCTCCCGGACCTGGGCCAGGGTGAGTTGGGCGCCGGTCGGAGCGAAGACCTCCCTTTCCTCCTCGATGGAGCCGTGGTCGCAATCGGTAATGACGATCTTGTAAGGGGCCATAATCCTGTTCACCTCATTTCTATGGGATCAGGATGACCTTGGCGGCCTGGAGGCTCTCCAGGAGACGGAAGGCCTCTTCCCATTGATCGAGAGGGAGCCTGTGGGTGATGATCTTTTCGATGGGCAAGATCCCTTTCGAGATGAGGCCGATTGTCGTCTCCCAGGCGGTCCAGCTGCTGGAAAAGCAGAAGTCATACCGGAGGGCCTTGAAGATCCCCCGATCGTAGGGGATGGGGACCTCCTCCCTTCCGGAAATCCCGATGGCACATACCCGGCCCAGCCTCCTCACCATCTCGAAGGCCTGAGAGATGGCCCTTCCATTTCCTGAGGTCTCGATGAGCAGGTCGACTCCCAGGCCATCGGTCATCTCCAAGACCTTTTGAACCGGGTCCTCCCTGTCCACGACGATCGTGGCCTCTATCCCAAGCTCCTTGGCCTTTTGGAAACGGACGCCCTCATCGGCGCTCGTGCCCGTGATGGCCATCACCCGAGCTCCTGCGGATCTGGCCACGGCGAGAGAGATCAGGCCGATGGGGCCTGGCCCGGTGATGACGACCGTCTCTCCGGCCCGGAGCTGTGAACGTTCGAGGATGGAGGTGACGCAGATGGCGGTGGGCTCGATGACCGCGCCCGCTTCAAAGGAGACATTATCAGGAAGGCGATGGAGAAGCCGGGCCGGGCCGGCCACATATTTGGCATAGGCGCCATCCATTCCAATCCCATAAGGCCTCTTCTGTTCGCAGACCTGCGGAAACCCGCTCTGACAGATATAGCACATGCCGCAAGAACCGGTCCTCGTCTCGCTGACCACCCGGTCTCCCACCTTCCATCCCCTCACTTCCTTTCCGACCTCCGCGATGACCCCTGAAAATTCGTGGCCCAAGATGACGGGTGGCCAGTAGGGATGGGCATCGTGGTAGATGTGGAGGTCGCTTCCGCAGACCGAGACCGCCTTGACCTCGATCAGGACCTCGTCTTCCTTGATTTTAGGCTCTGGGACGTCCCGGAGCTCGATCATCCCTTTTCCTTTTCCATATTTCACGACGGCTTTCACAGAGGGACTCCTTTCGATGGATTATGGGCTTTCCTGGCTGACCGGCAGGACTTCGCCTCCCCGTTGAAGGACGGCCACTTTGGCCTTTCGACCCAAAAGGGAGAAGGCCATTTCGAGGGCCTCCTGCGGGGTCTCGGCGTGGAGAAAGCCGAGCCGCTCTTTCTCCGCCTTTGAGATTCCCTTCGCAACGAAGATGGCCCTTGCCCTCTCCTTGATGACCCGGCCCACGTGGACGAGGTGGGCGGCTGCGGTCAATTTCCGGATTTTGCCCTGATGATATAACCGTTCTGCCTCTTCATACGTCTGATATCCAAACTCCAAAACTTCGGGGTGACTGGGAGAGACCCCTTCCGGGCAGGGCGAGACGAGGACGACCACCCCTCCCTGTTTGACGGCCAGCTCCGAGGCATAGATGCCCTTTGCAGCGAGCCAGAGTTCGGAATCGTAAGGATGGGAATCGACTACGACGATATCCGCATCCGCGGGAAGCTCCGCCTTGTAAACCTCCAGGGAACGTTTTCCGCCCTGTCGATAGGCGAGGACCGGATCTCCTGCGACCGCATCGACCGTTCTGCCCGTGCCGTCCTGGATGGTGTTGACGATCCACCTCAAGCCGGCCTTAAGGGCGACCTCCTCGATCTCCTCCTTGACAGGGTTTTCGACCTTTCCGAGGATCTCCCGTCCCCTGAAGCGGGCGCTCAACCAGTGGGTCTTCCCAGTGGTCTCTTCACCGCAGATCCCAGGCTGGATGATGTTTCCACCTCCGCTGAACCCCGAAACCCGGTGGGGCACGATCTGGCCCACGCCGATGATGAAGTCGACTTCCTGGACGATCCGGTTGACCACGACCGGGGTCCCCCTTCTCGTCTCTCCGAGATGGACGAGCTGGGAGGGATTCCACCATTCGTGGTTGAGGAGGGTGAATCGTTGGCAGAACTCCTTCCCGAATTTCTGGACCATCTCCTGCGGGCTCATGGGGCGGTGCGTGCCCAAAGCGATGAGGATCCGGATATTGGCCTGTGGGATTCCTGCCTCCTCGAGTCTCCTGATCAGGGCGGGAAGGATCTTCTGAACGGGCGTGCTTCGTGTATAATCATCCACCGCCAAAAGGATCCTCTCCCTGCCCGTCAGGATACGGGCGAGGGGATCGGATCCAACCGGATGTGAGAGGGCCTCTTCGATGATCGCCTCCTCGGCCTTTTCGACATCGAGGATCGAGGGTGAGAAGACTCCCATGAGGTTCTCCTCCGGGATCTCCATCGGGCCGAAGTCTCGATAGGGGAAGAGATGCCTCATCATCCGCCCCTGGCATCCCGAACGGCCTTGAGGAAGGCTCGGGCATTTTCCGTGATGACCTCGAACTTTCCTGCCTGAACGGCCTTCTTGTCCACCAGCTCTCCTCCGACGCCGATGGCCGAGGCACCCGCCTTGATGAAGGCGCCCGCATTTTGAAGATTGACGCCTCCTGTGGGGACGAGGAGGATCTGGGGAAGGGGACCTTTGATGGCTTTCAGATATTCTGGGCCTCCCAACTGGGCCGCAGGGAAGACCTTCACCATGTCGGCGCCCGCGTTCCACGCAGTCAAGATCTCGGTCGGGGTCATGGCCCCAGGGACGACGACCGCGCTGTAACGGTGGGCCAGCTGGATCACCTCGAGATTGAGGGTCGGGGTGACGATGAACTGGGCTCCTGCGAGCAGGGCGGCACGTGCGGTTTCAGGATCGAGGATGGTGCCCGCGCCCAGGATAATTTCGTCCTTGTATTTCTGGGACAATTCCTTGATGACGTCGATCGCACCCTGGACGCTCATCGTGATCTCGATGAGGCTGATGCCCCCCTCCTTGATGGCATCGGAGACCTCGATGGCCTCCTTGGCCGAGGCGACACGAACGACAGGGATCACCCCTTCTTCCAACATTCGATTAAAAATCTCCCGTTTCTCCATCGTAACCTCCCTTCCGAATACGCTCGATCCCCCCTCCCTCATGATGGATCTATACGGATCCTCCAAGGCCAGAGGGTCTAATTGGGTGGGGTCTGGTCCCTTGGAGATGGACGGTGACCGTCGGTTGCTTGGGGTGGGGGATTTTTTCTTTAACTACCTCGAAATCCTCAAGCCTGCGCCCTTGAGCTGGGCCTCGACCTCTTCAAGGGTGCACCAGTTAAGGTCACCCGGGACCGTGTGTTTCAAGGCCGAAAAGGCATTTCCATACTGGAGACCTTTTTCAACGTCCTTCAGTTTGACCCACCCGTAGAGGAAGCCGGCCGTGAAGGAGTCGCCCGCACCCACCCGGTCCACGATCTCCACCTCATACTTTCGGTCCCTGAAGATCTTCCCGTCGTAATAGGCGATGGCGGTCCAGTTGTTTCTCCAGACCGAAAGATCCTCCCGGAGGGTGATGGCCACGACCTTGAAGTTGAAGGTCCGGGCAAGCTTCTCTGCCACCGTCTCGTAATCCTTCTCTTTGATTCCGAAGACGACGTTGGTGTCCTCCTCGGTCGTAATGAGAATGTCCACCTGCTCCATCATCGGTTCCTGAATCTTTTTGGCATCGGCCGGCGTCCAGAGTTTCTTCCGGTAATTGAGGTCGTAAGAGACCGTGCACCCCGCCTTCTTGGCCGATCGTAGCGCCTCGGCTGTCACCTCAGCCGCCGAGGGGCTCAGGGCCGGCGTGATCCCGCTCGTGTGGAAATGTTTCGCTCCATCAAAGACCTTTGCCCAGTCGATCTCTCCCGGCTGGATCATGCTGATCGCGGAGTGGGCCCGGTCATAGAGGACGCTCGAGGCGCGGGGAGAGGCGCCGAACTCGACGAAGTAGAGGCCTGCCCTTCCCTTGTCCGACCAGACCACATGGGAGCAATCCACGCCGAATTGCTGGGCCCGGTTCCGGATGAGATAGCCCAATCCATTCCTGGGGAGCTTGGAGACCCAGGCGCTCTTCAGGCCCAATCGAGTCACGCCCACGGCCACGTTGAGTTCCGCTCCTCCAGGGTGGACATCAAAAATCTGGGCCTGTTCCAACCTCTGAAAATTGGGAGGCGAAAGCCTCACCATGGCTTCACCAAAAGTCACGATGTCGTACATCTGCGATTCCCCCTTCCGTCTTTGAGTTTTATGGCAAATAATTTTATGGCCTCTCCCTCAGGTTCCTTTTTTGACCTTCCGCAACACCTCCTTGTAATATTCTTGGTAAACCGGGCATCCGACTTCGACCTGAGATCTCAGCAGGATACTGCATCCGCCGCAGGCCGTACAGTAGTTGATCTGGTCAAGATGGCCCGAAAGGATTTTCCTGGCAAAATGGGGGTCGGCGAGGGTCTGCCTGCCGATGCCCACCAGATCGACCGCCCCCTTTTTCAGGTTTCTCTCAGCCCAGTAGAGGAAGCTCTTTTTTGAGGGATCGGGTTCTTTGAGGTCGTTCTTTCCATCCCTCAAGTAGCTGTACCCGGATCCGATCACCGGGATCGTCACCGCCTTTTTGACAGCCCCTGCCCAGCCAAAATGTCTGTAAACCCCCTCTGGATAATTCTTCGTTGGTCTGACGATTTCGGGCGTGAGGGCCGGTATCCCTGCCGAGACATTGAGGAAGTCCATCCCGCAGTCTTCGGCCATCTTTGAAAATCGGAGGGGTTCGGAGAAGTCTTCGACCACCTCCTCGGGACCAGCGGTTCCAAAACCTCCAGGGATCCCTTCATAAAAAGAGAATCTCATCCCGAGGAGAAACCCATCCCGGCCGACCTTCGCCTTGATCTTTTCCATGGTCTCTCTGAAGAACCTCGTCCGGTTTTCGAAGCTACCGCCGTAGGGCCCAGGCCTCGTGTTGGCAGGCCGGATCATCTCCCCGCAGAGGTACCCATGGCAGTGTTTGAAGTCGACCCCGTCCGCTCCCACCTGTTTGGAGAGGAGGGTGGCCTTGACAAAGGCTTCCCCGATCTCCTCAATTTCCCGATCCGTCAAGAGATGGACCGAGGGATCTCCGGTGGGATAGAGGGAGACGACCTTTGAGAAGGCCGCTCCGCTCACGCGACCCGAATGGTTGAGCTGGAAGACGATGAGCGTTTCAGGATGGATGGCCCTCATCTCGAGGACAAGTTTTTCCAACCCTTTGGCCGTCTCCTCGGAGATTTTCAACTGATTCTTTCGGGCCCGACTCTCATAGGTAAAGGTAAGGGATTCCACCATGAGGATCCCAGGGCCTCCCTCTGCGAGGGTTCGATAACGTTGAAACGTCCGCTCGGTGGGATTTCCTTCGTCGTCCCCATCGTTACATTCCATGGGTTGATAGACGATCCGGTTGGGGGCCATTCGGTTACCCACCCTCAAGGGTTTAGAAAGCATCTCTGACATCCTTATTCCTCCGGCGGAAACCTGAGGTCCACGGGTTTCGCCCTTCTCCATCCCATTTTCCCTGACTGTTTCTGAAGGATGATATATCGCCGCCCTTCCGGATCCCGGGAGGGCAGGGGGTTTAGGTCCTCAAAGCAACGGAAGAAGAGATGGGGGCCCCTGGATTCCCTTCGGAGGAGACAGGCCCTAAGGATGATCTCTGCCACATCGAGAAGGTTT
Organism: Thermodesulfobacteriota bacterium; assembly: GCA_026415035.1. Taxonomy (NCBI): domain Bacteria; kingdom Pseudomonadati; phylum Thermodesulfobacteriota; species Thermodesulfobacteriota bacterium. The sequence continues at coordinate 53,335 of JAOAHX010000002.1, forward strand.
CTTGTTTCAAGGGCGAAGACCCATCCTCTCTCGTCCCTTTTGATCCCCATCTGTCTCAGCGATCGGAGGCTTCGCAGCCCCTCCCTCAATCCCGCCTCGGTTCTCACAACGCTGGCATAACGAGAGGCGATCGATTGGATCTCCTTCCGGACCTCCGAGGCCTTTTCCCCCCGGTCAAGGCCTCTCCATTCCCTGAGGAGGCGGTCGATCTGGGCAGGGTGGATAGGAGGGCGGGTTTGCCTCAAGGCCTCCAGGGAAGCCTCCCGTCCTGCGATCTTTCCGAAGACCTGGCCGTCGAGGAGGGCATTCCCTCCCGGCCGATTGGCCCCGTGCTGGCCGCCCGCACATTCTCCCGCGGCGAAAAGCCCCTTTAGCGAGGTCTGCGCCTTTTCTCGGATTTTGACCCCTCCTTGGAAATGTTGAACACAGGGGCCGATTTCGAGGAGCTCTCCGGAGCCGAGATCGACGCCATGCTCCCTGAGCCAGTCGATCGATTCGGGATTGATTTCGAGGAGGCGATCGAAAGGCGATCGGTCCCTTGCCAGATCCGACAGGGGCCTCTTCACCTCCCTCCGGTACCTCTCCTGCCACTTCGGGTCGAGGTTTCCAAAGGAGAACCCTTCGGGATTCGTTCGGTAGTCGAGGAAGATGCAGTGTCCTTTCTCCCTCTCTTTGAACATGGCCACATCGATGATGTGGGTGGGCTTCTCAAGAGAGAGGGGCCAACTGGAGCCCTTTTCAAAGATGAGGTTATGAAGGGAAGGCCGATCCATTGAACCGGGAAGGTACTTCCACAGAAACTCCTCTCCCCTCTCGTTGACGAACCTGGGAACGGCACGCATCAGACTTCCAGAGCAGTTGAGCCGGGTCTTGAGGGAGGCCGGGCCGATCTGGATGAACTCCATGTTGACCAACTCGGCCCCTGCACGATAGGCCAGGCCGTAGCCATCTCCGGTCATCCCATCGGGATAAACGTGGATTTGGAAGACTTCGCCCGCTCCTCCTGTGGCGAGGACGGTCGCCTTGCTCGAGATGATCCAGATCCGGTCCTCAAGCCTCTCTCCCTTTATCTCCTCGTCTATCCCCACGGCCCCGATCACCCTTCCCCGGTATTGGAGGAGTTCCGCGATCATACATCGCTCGATGATCCGGATGTCGGTTGTCGAGATTTTTCTCACCAGGGCCTCTTCGATGTGATTGGCCGTCCTCGGGCCGGTGTAGCAGGCGCGGGCATAGTCCGAACCGTCGGTGACGAACTGATCGACCCGACCATCCTCCCGCCTGACGAAGGGAACCCCCAGACGATCCAGATATTCGAAGGCCGACCGGGACTCACGGGCCAAGATCAGGGCAAGATCCCCGTCCGAGACATATCCTCCCATCCGATAGATGTCTTCGGCATGGTATCGCCAGTTTTCCGGGCCAACGGGTTCGGTATAAGGAAGGGTGGCATGAAAGGCCATGCGGTCCGAGCAGGCGGTCGCCGTGACCCCCGACTTCCCTAACCTTCCCTTGGTGGCCAGCACGATCCTTCCTCGCTTCAAGGTCTCCTTGGCTTCAAGGGCCGCCCTGAGGCCTGCGCCTCCTGCACCGATGATGAGGACATCGCATTGGATCTTTTTCAATCCTGGCTCCTTGGTTGAGAACGTCTCACCCCTAAGGTGACAAGACCACCTTGACCGCCTGCCTCTCCTTCATGGCGTAGAGGGCTTCGTTGGCCCGGGCCAGGGGATAGACGTGGGTGATGAGATTTTTAAACTCCTCCTTTCGGTTCAGGATGAGCTGGATGGCCATGTGGGTGTGTCGGACATCGCTCGTCCAGATCCCCTGCAACCGGAGGTTCTTCCGGTTGAGATCGTGAAAGCAATCGAGCTCGATGGTCCCGTGGGGTTCGCCGAAGCCCGCGGAGACACAGGTCCCTCCGTTCCGGACCAGAGTGATGCACTCCCTGACCGCCCCGGGCTCGCCCGCCATCTCGAAGGCGACATCCACCCCCCGGCCATGGGTGAGCTCCAGGATGGCCTCCTTTCGTTCGGCCGGGTTGATTTGAAAACGGTTGAGGGTGTGGGTTGCCCCGAACCGTCGGGCCATTTTTAATCGTTCTTCTGTGCCTCCGATGACGACGATCGGAGAGGCCCCGGAGGATTTCGAAAAGGCGACCATGAAGATCCCCAGGGGGCCCGCCCCTTGGACGAGGACCGAATCGCCGGATTCCAAACCTGAGAGATCAAGGGCATGGGCGGCCGTGGCCCCAGAGCATGAGGCGGGGACCAGGGTGGCAGGTTCGATCTCCATTTCGATCTTAAAAAAGTCCGTCTCCTTGACGAGGAGGAGGTACTCGGCATAATTTCCGGTCAAAAAGGGAGGCTCCGAGCAGGTGGTGTGGATGCCGTAGACCCACCGATGGGGGCAGAGGGAAGGCATCCGTTTCACCCGGCAGAAATAGCAGTGGCCGCAGGTGACCCCTCGGTTCCAGAGGACCTTGTCTCCCTTCTTCAGGGGGATCCCATGGACGTCTCTCTTCTCTCCCTTGAGGTCGACAATCTCCCCCGCCCCTTCGTGGCCGAGGATGATCGGAAGTCGGGTCCGGGGGTCTCTCCCTTCCCACATATGGACATCGGAACCGCACACACCCGCCGCCTCGACCTTGACCAAGACCTCCCCCTCCTTCAAGGCGGGGATGGGAAAGCTTCGGAGCTCCAAGGGGTGGTTGAATTGGGTTAATACCGCAGCCCGGGATTCCATCTATTTCAATCTCCCCGACAGTTCTTCGGACCAGTGATCCATGATCCCCGCAGGAGCATAGATGAAGACCAGATGGATCTCTTCCTTTCCGGTGTTCTGGAGGAGGTGTTCGGTATGGGGCTCGATGTAGAGGGCATTGAAGGCTCTCACCTCTTCCTCCCGATCTCCCATCTTCAGCCGGCCGGTGCCTTTCAAGATGAGGTAACACTCTTCGTTCGCATGGGTGTGAAGCGGAATCCTTCCTTCCGGTTCGATGACCACGTAACCCAGCGTAAAATTCTTCGTGGGCAATCGATCTTCCCCCGTCAGGACCTTCGTCGTTCTGCCAGCAGGGAATCGGACCCCCTCGATCTCGTTCATTCGGAGGAGCTTCAATCAACCCTCCTCTTTCCCTACCAAATCGACTCGCCTCCCGGTTTCGGCGGAGAGGTAGGCGGCATAGATCACCTCGACGGTCTCGTAGGCCAAGTCCAGGCCTGAAATCGGCTCGCGATCTTCCAGAATGGCGTAGACGAAATCTTCCATCTCCTGGGGATAGCCCCTCATCCAGTCCTCATCGGGCGAGGGAAACTGCCATCCGGCCTTCGTCTCCACCTTCTCGGTGATGTATTCGGAACCGAAGATATTTCCATCCGGGGCATAGACGACCAGGCTGTTATTCGGATTGATGTTGATCTGGGCCACGGCATTGGAGAGGTAGACCGCCATCAGATTCTTCACCCCCCCGAGGCTCACATCGGTCGAAAGGATGGTCGCCTTGGAGCCGTCCTCGAAGGTGAGGATCGCGCTGGCCCAATCCTCTACATCGATCCAGGAATCGACCATCCATTTTTTGGGCTCCTTCTTGAAGGCCTCCATTCGGGTCAGGTAACCGACATCGCCCAGGACGGACTTGACCCGGATGGGCTTTCCCCCTTTCAGGAGGCCTTCGTAATGTTTGAGGTGGAGGACCGCCCCGATGGGATGGGAACCTAACCGCATGAGGGATCCGCCGCCGGAGGTGATCCATTGGCGGGAATAGACCGCATGCGAACCGGAATGGCTCTCCTCTGCCCGGATATCGAGAACCGTCCCTCCGCAGGCCTTCATCAGGCTTTTGAGCTTCGCCACCGGAGGGGCGTAGACGAAGTTCTCGGCATAACCGAATTTGACCTTATTTCGCCTGACCGCCTCGACCACCGCGGAGGCATTCTTCAGGGCTTCTTCCATCATCGTCTTTTTGGGAATCGATCCCTCTCCAAAGTATCCGGTCAAGGGCTTTTCGCAGAGGATATGCTTGCCCGCCTGGGCAGCCTCGATGGCGATGGTGTGATGGAGATTGGTCGTCACGCAGAGATCGACGGCCTGGATCTCCTTCCGTTCGAGCATCCGACGGTAGTCCGTGAAGACCTGCGGAATATGGAAGCGTTTTGCAAAGGCCTCGGCGTTTTCGAGGCTTTTGGAGCAGACCGCCAGGATGTCCACCTTCAGCCCTCTCAGCTTTTCAAGGGCCCGCACGTGAAGATCGGCCGCAAATTTAGAGCCCACGATTCCGATTCCAACCCTTTCCATGAAAAACCTCCTTCGGTCGTTTCTCCTCTCTATTTCTCCCTTTCCGCCCCCTTCTTGCGAGGGAAGTCCTTTCCAATTTTAAGCCAGAGGAGGCGACCTCCCTCCTTGAGGGCGCGTCTCAAGGGATGGATGCTGAGCAAGATGGACGAGAGCGTGATCACCCAGAGGACCAGACAGATCGGTCGGGTGAAAAAGGGAATGAGATCGCCATCGGTCAGGACGAGGCCCCGGCGGAGGTTTTTGTCGAGGAGGTCGCCCAAGATGATTCCCAAGACCAGCGGTGCCATCGGATATCTCATGCGACGGAGGATATATCCCAGGATCCCGAAACCGACCATCACCCATATGTCGAAGATGCGGTTCGTGATGGCATAGGACCCGACCGCACATAGCACAAAGACGATGGGCATGAGACGGGTCCTCGGAATGGCCAGCACCTTGAGGAGGATTTTTGTAAGTCCCACGCCATAGATGAGGATGGCCAGGGTGGCGAAGAAGACCATGGCCACCACCTGGTAGACGAACTGGGGGGACTCCACCATGATCAACGGGCCAGGCCGGAGGCCATGGATGAACATGGCGGCCAGGAGGACCGCGGCCGGGGCTGATCCAGGGATGGCCAAGGTGAGTGCTGGGATGATGGCCCCGGGCACGACGGCATTGTTACCGGTCTCGGCCGCCATCAGCCCTTCCAAAGACCCTTTTCCGAACTTCTCTCGTTCCTTGCTCTTCCGCCGGGCAGCGGCATAGGAGACCCATGCCCCGATATCCTCCCCGACCCCGGGGATGATCCCGATGAAGGTCCCGATCAGGCCGCTCCGGATGATCGTGCGCCAGTATCGGAGGACATCGCCGAGCTTTGGCAGGATGCTGTCTTTGGGAGCGGCGGCCACTTTGGCCGGGGGGTTATACATCACGTTCAAGACCTCGGAAAAACCAAAGGCGCCCACCATGGCCGGGATGAGGGCAAAGCCACCCAAGAGCTCGGTCGTGCCATAGGTGAAACGCTCATAGGCATGAATGCCCTCCTGTCCGACCATGGCCACGAGAAGCCCTAAAAAGCCGGCGATCCAACCTTTGATCGGGTCCTCGAGGGCAGTCAGGTGGCCGGAGATCACGATCCCGAAGATGGCCAGCCAGAAGAATTCGAAGGATTGAAATTTCAAAGCGTAATTCCCCAGCCAGGGGGCGATGGTGGCCAGGAAAAACATCCCGATGAGGCTTCCGAGAACCGAACCGGTCGTGGCCACCCCCATCGCCCGACCCGCCAATCCCTGCATCGCCAGGGGAAAGCCATCCAGTGTCGTGGCCGCATTGGCCGGGGTTCCGGGGATGTTGATGAGGATGGCGGTCCGACTCCCCCCATAGATGGCTCCCACATAGACGCAGATGAGGACCAGGATGGCGAGGTTTGCCGGAAGCTTGTAAGTCAGGGTCGTGATAAGGGCGATGCCCATGGTGGCCGTCAGCCCTGGAAGGGCGCCGATGAGGATTCCGAGGAGGGTGGCCCAGGCGATGTGCAGGAGTGCCGCAGGGGTTATAAATCCAGCGATCGCATTCAGGAAATTGACCAAGTTATCGATCATCGGCGTCGAACCCTTTTGCCAACCTCACGGCAGAGATACCAGAAAGAGGCGCTCGAAGATCAAGGTGATGGCGATGGATGAAAGGGTGGCGATGGCCAGGGCCGAAAAGAGGGTCCTCCCCTTTCTCCCGGCGTTGCCAACAGGCTCCCATTCGAAGAGGAGGATGAAGGTGAAGATGAAGAGTCCTGTGGCCAGAGGGTAAGGGAGCCTCCCGATCAATAGGAGGGCATAGATCAGGCTCAGGAGGCCGGTCAGGAGAAGACGTTTGTTCTCGGGAGCCTTCAATGTCTGTGATAAGCCCCGCATCGAAATGCTCAGACGATGTCCCCCCCTCAAGGCGGACCGCAAGGTTAAAACGGCCCCAAAGACGAAGAGGACCGATGCGAGAAAGGAGGGCACCAATCCTGGAACGCTCAAGGGGTGAACCTTCAGGTGTTCCAGCCGAGGCATCCGGCCGGCCTCAATGATCACATAGAGGCTTAGGCCCATCAGCAACAAACCTGTCACGAAGTCGGCCTTTGGCATCTCGATCCTAACCCCCTGATTGTGAAAGAGAGGAAGGGGCGAGGATCCGGAGAAACCCACCCCTTCCTTTTCCCGAAATCAGGGCCTTGGCATGCCCACCTCGTCCGGCCTGATCTTGGCCTTTCCTCCGTCGTAGAGGCCCCAGGCCGCATTGACGATGGATGGCCAGGCCTTTTTAAGGGCCTCTTCTCCATAGAAGGGGGCGACGATCTGACCTCGAAGCCGCGCAAATTCCCTCAACGATTTCGAGTGGGCCACCTTCTCCCGCCACACCTTGTTCATGGTCTCCACCACTTCCTTGGGGGCGCATTTCGGAATCCAGATGCCGAAGTAGATGGGGTCGGCCGCCACCTTGGGAAGCCATTTCGTTGCGGAAGGGACGGTTCCGTATCCATCGATCACCAGGTCTTCCGGGGTGAGGGAAGCCAAGGGTCGGAGCTTTTTGGCCCGGATCATCTCGATCTGTTCGCTGAGCAACTGCGTGGTGGCTATGGTCTCTCCTCCCACCGTGGCGATCACGGCAGGCGCGCCCCCGTCATAGCTGACCAGCTTGTAGTCTCCTCCGTTGGCTCGCTTGATGGCCTCGATGGCGGAGTGACCGGCCGAGGGAATTCCCGCGATCCCCACGGAGATCTTTTTGGGATCTTTCTTCATGAGGTCGAGAAATTCGGCAAAGTCTTTGATCGGTGCATTGGGATTAACAGAGACCAAGGTCGCATTGGCGCTGTTGAGATAGACATGCCAGTCCTGGACTTTGGTCTCAAGGGTACCGGTGATGATGTAAGTTCCCAGGTCCTTGATCGCTCCAGAGGCCCAGGTATAGCCATCGCAGGGGGCGTCGAGGACGCTCTTCGTTCCGATGGCGCCTCCCCCTCCGGGCTGATTCACCACGACGATCTTCTGTCCCAGGGCCTCTTCGAGGTCCCCGACGATGGAACGGACCGCTTGGTCTGTGGACCCTCCTGCTCCCCAGGGGACAATGATCCGGATCGGTTTGGTCGGTTTCCAGTCTTGGGCAGAGACCCCACCGAATCCGGCCATGACCCCGAGGATGATCAACCCGATGACCCACATCTTCCTTCTCATCCTTTGTTCCTCCTTTCCTCCTTAAGATTTTTTGGGAAGACTACCACATTCCATTTCTGGGTGTCAAAGACGTAAAAGGGGTGCTCGCTGCCTTCCCAAACTACCTCTGGCCGATCACCTCGTAGACCTGAACCGTGCTTTCCGTGTAGAGGGCCTTGATCTTTGGAGAGAGGGCTTGATGATCTGCCGACCCCCTCCAGGCCGCAGCGGTTTCGAGGGACTGGAATCGGATGGCCATCTGATACACGGACTCCTTTTCATGCTCTTTTAAGAGGGTGACCGATACGAACCCGGGCTGACGGGACATGGCCACGCTATATTCCTCTCTGAAAAGGGTTTCAAAATCCTTCTCTTTCCCGGGTATGACATGGAAGGTGACGTGCCGCTCGATCATCTTTTTCTCCTCTCGGGTTTCTTCTTCAGGTTTTTTCGAAGATCTCTGGTCGTCTGAATGGGATACCGGCCACCTCCATCGTCAGGGTGGGGTAGAGGATGGGACGGGTGATCATCTCCGGCCCCCTTGAGGTGGCGAGAATCGTGTCCTCGGATTTGGTTCCGGTGAGCGAAGGATTCCAGGTGAAGGCCTGATTCTCCTGGATGACGTCGGGTGTGCTGAAATGGGTCCGGTAGTCCCTGCCCGTGTAACCGATCGATCCCCCCTGGTGGTGGAGCCTCCATTCTTCAGGATAGCCCATTTCACGATAGGCCTCGATGCCTCTCTGAAGCACCTCCCGGGCCGGGATCCCCGGCCGGGTGTGGGCCATCATCGTGCAGTCGATGAAGACATTGGCATGATACTTCTCTTTCAACTCTTCCGGTGTTTTTCCGAAGTGGACGAACCGGGTCAGCGAGACGATGAGCCCCCACTTTCGGGCATTGACCGAAACCATCAAGATCTTTTCAATTTGTTTCTCGGTGGGGATGGGGTGACGAAACTTCGAAATCCTCTCGTCGGCGGCCGACATCAGGGTGATCGGGTCGATCCGATCCTTCCAGAGTTCCTGGCAAAGTCTTCCGACGACCTCGGACTCTTTTTCTCCCTGCCTCGTCTCCATCACGGTCTTCTCAAGGGCGAGGGAGACCTTCTCCCCGAGCCATCGGTACCGCTCCTGTTCTTCAGGGGTCAAGGAGTACCGAAGCCGGGCGATCTCCTCCGGGAGGACCGTCGCCTTCGGAAAAGGGGCATCGCTTCCAAGGGGGCCGTCTCCGACCAGGTCCTGGACGATCGAGACTTCCCGATCCTCATGCCAGGGGAAGGTTTTTACCTTGAACCCCTGCTCCTCCAGCCTCTCCTCTTCGATCATCCGGGGCGCCTCGATGTTGTTGGAGATGAGATATTTTGAATCATCCGTGATGAGAAGCGAGGTTGCCCCGAACTCGGTGGTGATCCCTACGAGGTTCAGACCGCCGCAGGTCATCCAGCAGAAATTGGCCTGCCGTTTGAGGAGCAGGCCCTTGAGTCCTCTCGATCTCAGAAATTCCCTTACCCGTCTCTCTTTCTCTAAGATTTCCTCTCTCAATCCCATGGGTCGCCTCTTCAGGGTGGAGTCTGAGAACCTCGGGGTTGGGAGAAGAGGGAGCGAGGAAATTGGCTCCCCCTTCCCAGATTTTCCGATCCCTTTTCGCAGTTATTGGGCCAGCACCTCTGCCCAGGTGGTGACGGTCCACTGCGTCTTGAAGAGCTCGTTGACGGCCTCCTTTGCCTTCTCCCGGAAGGAGGCGGCATCGGGAATGATCACCTGCATGCCAAACCTCTGGAGTTCGACCAGGAGGGCGGCCTCGCCTGTCTTGATCTTGTTGAGGGCCCACTCCTCGGCCTCCTTCCCTGCCCTCACGATAAGGTCCTGGTCGGCTTTGGGCAGTTTGTCGAAGAAGGGCTTGTGGATCAGAAGCCCTGCGGTCTGGACCAGGTGATTGGTGATGATCAGATGGCTCTGGACCTCGTAAAGCTTGAAAGAGTGGATCTGGGGGAGGTCTCCCTCGGAGGCCTCGGCTTTCCCTTCCTTCAAGGAATTGTAGAGTTCGGGCAAAGGAATTCCGATCGGATCCGCGCCGATGGCCTTCCAGACCGCCATCCAGCTCGGGATGGGCGGAAGCCTCAATTTCAGGTTGTAGACGTCGGCCGGCGTATAGATGGGCCGTTTGGCCGTGGTCTGCCTCAGCCCCCTGTAGATGGTTCCCAAGAATTTCAGATCGTTCTTTTCGAGCTGGGCCCTGGCCTCTTGTCCGAGCCGGCCGTTCCAGACCCTCATGTAGTGATCGAAATCCCTCATGACATAGGGGCCGGTGAAGAAATAGTACGGGGGGGCATAGTATTCGAGAAAGGCGGTGCCGTTGGACTGCATCTCGATTTCGCCGTTTCGGTTCATCCTGTTGATGTCGATTTCGCTCTTCGTGCCGGCATCGATCTTCACCTCGATCCGGCCCCCAGTTCCTTTCTCCACGATCTCTTTGAACTTTTCAGCCGCCTCGACGACGATGCCGCCTTTGAAGGGGCTGGCCAGACGGATCGTCGTCTTCTCCTGAGCCCTGACGATGGGAATCGCCTGGATGGCGAAGAGAAAGGCAAGGAGAGCGATGGCGAGAAAGACCGAAACCCATTTGATCGCTTTCATGTCGTTAACCCCCTTTCCTCTAAAAGATTATTTTTTGATCTCCTTGACCAGTTTCCCATAGAACTCGTGGTCCTGGGCCATCAGTTTCCCGAAGGCCTCCGGCCCGAGATAGGAGAGGTTGACCGCCATATCCTTGGCCGTCTTCTGGAAGGCAGGGTCCTCCATCCCGGCTTTGAAGGCGTCATGGAGCTTCTTGATCACATCGGGAGGTGTCCCCTTGGGTGCGGCCAGGCCTCGCCACATCCCCATCGCAAAGTCGATGCCCTGCTCCTTCACCGTGGGCACATCCGGGAACATTTCCAAGCGCTTCTCTGCAAAGAGGGCGATGATCCGGAGTTTTCCGGCCTTCACGTGCTCGATGCCCTCCGGAGGGGAGACCGAGACGGCGTTGATGTGGCCGCCTAAGATGGCCGTCACCGAAGGCCCTCCGCCGGAGAAGGGGATATGGTTGAATTTCACTCCCGCCGCCTTTTCAAAGGCGAGGGCGACCAGGTGAACTCCACCACCTGCCCCGGAATTCCCGACGGTGATCATGTTCGGATTCTTCTTCGCATAGTCCACCAGTTCCCGGACGTTCTTCCAGGGCATATCCGAGCGGATGAGAAACATCGAGGGATCGCTCACCACGTTGAGGATCGGTTCGAAATCCTTATAGGTGTAGGCCGTCGTCACCTGATGGGGAAGGATGGTCAGGGGAGTGACCGCGGCCGTGAGCGTATAACCATCGGGTTTGGCTTTGGCCCCCTCAGTGTAACCGACCGCGCTCCCGCCTCCGGGACGGTTGACGACCACCACTGGCTTTCCCAGATGTTTGGCTGCATAGGGCGCCAGGGCACGGAAGATGAGGTCTGTTGCACCCCCCGCAGCCCATGGGATGATGATCTGGACCTCTTTTTCAGGAAATCCCGCTGCCTGAAGGGGGAGGATCATCATCAGGGAGAAGGCAAGAATCAGGGTAAAAAACCTTTTTATCATGGCCGCACCTCCTTTTGCTTTGAACGAAAGACTTTCACCTCACAGGATTACCCCAACCAGAGCACTCAGGATTTCAACCTCACCTCCTTTCCTTTTCGAAAGGTTCTGAAAAGGGTCTTCACCAATGGAAAGGCGAGGAAAAGGGCCGTTGCGACGAGAAAGACGAGGGAGATCGGCCGCCGGGTAAAGATGGCGAAATCGCCGTGGGAGATCATCAGGGATTGCCGAAAGGCCACCTCCAGCCTCGGGCCGAGGACCAGGGCAAGCAGAAGGGGCGCTCCCTCGTAGGCCCATTTTCGCAGCAGAAACCCGATCGCCCCGAACAGGAGCATGACCCAGATGTCGGGGATGGAGTTGTTCACCGTATACATGCCCGTGAAACAGAAGAGGATGACCAGGGGAAGGAGGATCCTTTTCGGGATCCTCAAGATGTTGGCAAAAAGGGGCACAAAGGGCAGGTTCAGGATGAGGAGGATGAAGTTGCCGATATACATGCTGGCGACCACCCCCCAGAAGAGCTCCGGATGTTGGCTGAGGAGAAGGGGGCCCGGAGAGACCCCGTGAATCAAGAGGGCTCCGAGAAGGATGGCGGTCGGTGGAGCAAAGGGGATTCCGAGGACGAAGAGGGGGATGAAGGCCGATTGGCAGGCAGAGTTGTTTGCCGACTCGGGACCCGCCACCCCTTCGATGGCTCCCTGCCCGAAGGCTTCGGGGTGTTTCGAGAGTTTCCTTTCCACCATATAGGAAGAGTAGGTGGCGATGACGGGCGCGGGTCCCGGAACCAATCCGACTCCGAATCCGATTCCCGCTCCCCTGAGGATGGAGGCAATCGATTGTTTGAGGTCCTGAAGAGAGGGGTAAAGGTCTCTCAAACGGGGGACGATCACCTTCTGATCGAGGAGTTCCTGGGGTTGGTGGACGTTGGTGAGGACCTCGCCAATTCCGAAGAGCCCGATGGCCACGGCCACGAATTCGATCCCGCCCAAGAGATAGGCCGAACCGAAGGTGAACCTGGCATCTCCGGTGACAGGGTCGAGGCCAATGGTCCCGATGATCAGACCGATGGTGGCCATCATCAGGGCTTTAAGCAGAGACGTCCCCGTGACGTTGCTCAGGACGATGAAACCGAAGATCATCAGCGAGAAATACTCCGGAGGTCCAAAGGCCAGGGCGGCCTGGGCCAGGGGAGGGGCCAAAAAGACCAGCCCGAAAAGGCCCAATGTCCCGGCGATGAACGAGCCAATCGCGCAGATGGCCAGGGCAGGACCCGCCCTTCCTTTCTGGGCCATTTTATATCCATCGATACAGGTGATGACGGAGGCGGTCTCACCCGGCACGTTGAGCAGAATGGAGGTCGTTGACCCTCCATACATGGCCCCGTAATAGATGCCGGCCAGCATGATGATGGCAGAGGTGGGATTGAGGCTGAAGGTGGCAGGGATGAGGAGGGCGATCCCCGCGATCGGTCCGATGCCTGGCAGCACCCCGATCAGGGTCCCGACCACCGCACCGACCAGGCAGTAGAGGAGGTTATGGAGGGTGCCGGCAATGGTAAACCCCGTAGCGAGATGTTGGAGCGATTCGAGCATCTATTCTCCTCTGATCCTATGCTATGCCCTGGGCCTCCTCCTCATAGTCCGATCCATCCCTTTGGCATGGGGATCTTCAACCATTGGACGAAAAGAAGATAGGAGACACAGGCCGTCACCAACGACAGGAGGACGTTGAAGGTCCACCGTTTCATCCCGAGGATCCTGAGAAGGGCCATCATCAGAAGGAAGGCCGTGAGGGGATATCCCAACGGGTCGAAGAGGAGGATGGCCAACGCCATGGCTCCAAGAAAGAGGGTCATCTGCTTTGTGGCTACAGACCCTTTGGGTGGCGCCCCTTCGGCAGGGGGCGTTTTTCTCTGAAGAAGGATCTGCTTGGCAATGAAAGCCGAGGAGAGGGCCATCAGGAGAAGCCCTAAGCAGAGGGGAAAGAGACCTGTTCCCGCCATCCGGAAGGTCCCGATCGGCATCCTCAGCGAGAGAATGGTGGTGATGGCTCCGAACAGGAAAATGGCGATCCCTACGAGGATCTCGTCTTTTTTCAATCCGTTCCCCTTTCCCCTCTCCCCTTTCCCACCCAGAGGGTGAGAGGCTAATCCATCAAGGCTCCCCCATTGACATCGAGGATCTCGCCCGTGATAAAAGAGGCCTCTTCCGAGACCAAAAAGAGGACCGCCTCGGCCACATCCTCGGGTTTTCCGAGTCGGCCGAGGGGAATGGAGGCAATGATCTCCTTTCGCCTCTGCTCCGACCACTGGGCACTCATCTCGGTCTCAATGGCATGGGGAGCCACGCCATTGACGTTGATCCCATAGGGGGCCAACTGTCTTGCCAACGTCTTTGTGAGGGCATCGATGCCGGCCTTTGAGGGGCCATACCCAGGGGCTGAGGTGATGTCTCCCATCTTGCCCGCGATCGAAGAGATGTTGATGATCTTTCCACTCCCCTGTTGTTTCATCGTCTCGACGACGGCCTTGGAACAGTTAAACGTCCCCTTGAGATTGACCTCGATGACCCGATCCCAGTCCTCTTCGGTCACGGTATCGATCGTCCCCCTTCGGATGATCCCCGCATTATTGACGAGGATGTCGATCCGGCCTCCGAAGGCCCTCTTCACCTGCTCGACCATCTCCTTGACCTGACCACTTTTAGAGACGTCGCAGGGGACGGCGATGGCCTCGCCCCCTTTCTTCTCGATCTCTCCCTTCAGGGCCATGGCTCCGTCTCGGTCGAAATCGACGATGGCCACCCGGGCCCCCTCTCGGACGAAGGTGAGAACGATAGCCCTTCCGATGCCCCTTGCCCCGCCGGTGACGATCGAGACCCTGCCTTTCAATCTCATCTCTCAACCCTCAGTAGACCTTCCCGAAGACGAGATTTGGAAGAAAGAGGACAATCTGGGGGAAGAAGATGAGCATCAGATCGACCAGCAAGATGGCCGCGATGAACGGGATCGACTCTTTGATGTAATCCTCCAGCCGGCAATCGAGGATGGAACAGACCGTGTACATGGATACGCCGACAGGGGGCGTCACCAATCCCAAAACGATGACCAGCATAAAAATAATTCCGAAATGGACGGGGTCCACCCCGACCTGTCTCACCAGGGGAAGGAGAATGGCCGTAAAGAGGAGGATGATGACGACGCTTTCGATGAACATCCCCGCGATGAGAAGAGCGAGGACGATGACGATCAACAATAATTGAGGATGGCTGACGATCCCCAGCATAAATCCTGAAAAGAGGTCCCCGATCCTTTCATACGCGAGGCCGTAACCGAATATCCCCGAAAGGGCGATGATGAGCATGATTGAGCCGATGTCCACAATGGTGTACTCAAGGGTCCTCTTAAACTTCTCCCAGGTGAGCTCTCTGTAAAAGAAGGCGCCGATCAATAAGGCATACACCGCGGCAAAGGCGCCTGCTTCGGTCGGCGTGAAGAGGCCAAACCGGATCCCTCCGATCAGGGCGATGGGGAAGAGGAAGGCCCAAATGCTGTCGATCAACGCCAAGACCACCTCTTTAAGGGAGGGAGGCTCCCGTTCGGGGAGATACCCTCTCTTCTTCGAGGTGATCGATACGGTCACCATCAGAAAGGCCATCATCATGAGCCCCGGGATGATCCCGGCCGTAAAGAGCCGGCCGATGGAGACCTCTCCGATGGTCCCGTATAGGATCAATCCGATGCTGGGCGGGATGATAGGGGTGATACAGGCGGTAATGGTCGTCACGGCGCTCGTATAGCCTTTGGAAAAGCCCTTTTTGATCATCTCCGTTCCGAGGATGCGGGCCTCCATGGCGGCATCGGCTATGGCGGAACCGGAGACGCCGCCCATGAGGGTGCTGAGGACGACGTTGGTCTGGGCGAGGCCACCGCGCATATGGCCGGCAAGAACAAGGGCCAGCCTGATCAGTCGGTTCGTCAATCCTGTTTCGTTCATCAAATTTGCGGCGAAGATGAAGAGGGGGATGGCGAGGAGGGGGAAATTCTGGGTCTGGGAGATGGCAAGCTGGATCGGCATGGTGAAGGGCAGTTGGGGGTTCTGGAGGAAGAAGACCATTCCTGCGATGCCGATGGCAAAGGCGACGGGCATCCCCATCACCAGTAAAACGATGAACACGATAAAAACCCAGAGCATAGGACGGACCTCATCAAGGGGGTTAAAGGGTATTCCGAACCTTTCAGCACCTGTCAAGACGAAGGAGACACAGTGGCCTGGCCGGCGATTTTTCCCCTCAATTTGAGCAGGGTGGTGATTACCATCAACGCACCGCCTACCGGGACGCTGATCGTCACCCAGGTGTAGCTAAATCCGGGGATTCCTTGAAACTGTCTGAACCGGGTCGTATAGGAAAGCCACGCACCGAAACCGATGAGGGTCAAGAGAAAGAGGAGGATGATCGATAAATTCACCACCTCCATCAGACCTTTATACTTCACCGGCAGTTTGTTGATGAAGTAGTCCACGCTCATCAGCTTGTTCTGCCTCATGGCCACATCGGCACCGAGGAAGGTGCACCAGGCAAAGAGGCAGACTGCCAGATCCACGGACCAGTTGATGGGATACCCCATATACCGGGTGCAGGCGGCCACGAAAATGAGTGCCACGAAGACGATCAGAAAGACCTTGATGATAAAGACCTCGCCTTTACAGATGTACTCATAGACTTTTTTCATAGAACGTTCTCGCCGACAGGGAGCGCATGAACCGATTCTCCCGCATGGGGAGATTCCGGTCCATGCGCTTTGGAAGTCCTCTTTTACATCGTGGGGCCTTTACTTCCTGAATCCCATCTCCTTATGGACTTTCTCCTTGACATCGGCGATCTTCAAAACCTCGTAGGCCTTCTCTCCAGCCCTCCGGAAAGCGGCGATATCGACTTTATCCGATAGAACCATTCCTCGCTTGAGGAGATCCTCCTTCACGTTCTTTTCGTTATCGAGGATCGCCCTGGAGGTCTCCATCCCGGCCTTGTCACATTCTTCGACCAGGATTTTCTGGTAATCCGGGGGCAGCGCGTTGAACCACTTGGCGCTGACGACCTCGAAGTTGACCAGCATGATATGCCCGGTCTCGGTGATGTATTTGAGGACCTCATAGAACCTTCCGGCCGGGATGTTGTGATAGACCAACTCGACGCCATCGATCACCTTTTGCTGAAGGGCCGGATACATTTCCCGGAAGGGAAGGGCCACAGGGGTCGCACCGAGGGCGCGGACAGATTCCTGCCAGATGGGCGCAGGGGGAGTGCGGATACGGAGCCCTTTTAGATCTTCTGGGGAGCGAACGGGCTTGTTGGTGAAGAAGTGTCGGTAGCCCTGAACCCAGCTGAAGGATAAGACCTTTATGCCGAATTTATTGGCAAGCTCGTCCAGCCAGGCCTGGACCGTCGGCATCTTCCTCAACCTTTCCACCCCTCCGAGGGTTTCAACAAAATAGGGGCCGTTCATGACCGCGATTCCGGGGACGTACATGCCCATCCTCGCCGAGTCGGTATTCTGACCGATGTTGGCCCCGGCCCTGATCTGCTCCAGGATGTCTTCTTCCACGCCGAGTTGAGCGCTGTGAAAGACCTCGATTTTGAGACCGCCCTTGGTTTTCTCCTCCACGGCCTTTGCCCACTTCTGAAATCCTAAGTGATACGGTTCGGTCGGTCCAAGGACATGGTTAAATTTTAATGTGTATTTGGCCTGGCCGAGCGCAGGTGTTCCGGAACACATCACTCCCAGCACCAGACCCATCACCATCATCATGGATAACTTTTGAAGGCATTTCATCTCTCTTTCCTCCTTACGCTTAAAAAATCTTCTTCCCTCGCTCATCCTTCGGCTTTCTACCTGTCAATGGCCTATGGCACTTCATCTCCCTTCCCGATAACCCAGACGCTGGGAGATCTTCGATGCCGTTTCCATCACCTCCTTTTTTAGGACTTCCTGGGCCAGTTTTTTGGTGATCCGAAAGGCAGGCCCAGAGATGCTGATGGCGGCCACGGGGCGGCCGGTCCGGTCATAGATCGGAGCGCCGATACATCGCACCCCTTTTTCGTTTTCTTCGTTATCAATGGCGTATCCCTGACTCCGGACTATCTTCAGGTGATCCTTGAGCTGGGCGACATCGGTGATCGTGTTTTCAGTCCTCTTCTGGAGCTCTTTTCCCTTCAAGAACTGGTTCAGCTCTTCCTCGGAGAAGTGGGCGAGGAGGACTTTTCCAACGGCGCTGCTATGGGCCGGATTGCGAAGGCCGATGCGGGAGGCCATTTTCAAGCCGCTGGGATTGTGATCCCCTTCGACCTTTTCGATATAGACGACCTCGTTATGATCGAGGATCACCATGTGGATGGTCTCCTTGGTCTTTTCGGCCAGCTCTTTTAAAAAGGGTTCGGCCTCTTTTCTAAGGTCCAGTTGGTTTAAGAGGATATTTCCAAGTTCCACCAGTTTGAATCCCAGCAAGTAATATCGGGTCTTTTCGTCCTGACGGACATATCCGAGATAGGCCAGAGAGGAGAGGAGACGGTGGGTCGTCCCTTTGGGAAGGTTGACCTTCGAGGAGAGTTCTCCGAGGCTGATGCCTTGAGGATTCTGTCCCAAGATATCGAGGATCAGAGACATCCGTTCGATGCTCTGGACGAGATTGTTGGGCCGGGAACTTGGCTGGGATGCCATGGTCATTCCGTATTATGAAACTTAATTCCAAATTATGGTAACAGGCTTGCTTAGGGATGTCAAGCCCCCGATTGCGGAAGCTTCTCTTCGCTGCGGTTTTGATTTATTTTCGGGGAATGTGTTAGGAAAAGGGAGCGGAAGGAGATCGGGGTTTCAGGAATGAAAATACCTAAAGAGGAGGAAGGAGGATGAAGGCCTATAAGGTCCTGCTCTATGAGGATATGCGTGAAGAAGGCAAGGAAGTCCTGAGGGAGAAGGCCGAGATCGTCTTTGCCAAAAACCTCGACGAAGCTACCCTGGTCGAACAGGTCAAAGAGGTGGACGGGATCGTCATCCGGGCCAATGGGAAGGTGACCCGAACGATGATGGAGGCAGCTCCAAGGCTCAAGGTGATCGGAAGGCACGGCGTCGGTGTGGAGAATATCGATGTGGAGGCGGCCACTGAGAAGGGCATCTGGGTGGTGAACACGCCCGATGCCAACGACCTCTCTGTCGCAGAACACTTTTTCGGTCTGGCCCTGATGCTTTCGAAGATGCTGAAGAAAGGGGATCTCGCCTTGCGGGAAGGCCGGTGGGAGGCCCGCTATCAATATATCGGCCGAGAGCTCCACGGAAAGACGCTCGGAATCCTCGGCTTCGGGCGTATCGGAAAGTCGATCGGCCGCATCGCCTCCCAGGGGTTCAAGATGCGAGTCCTCTATTACGATGCCTTTCGGTTTGAGGAGGTGGAGCGGGAGATCGGGGCGGTGAAGGCCTCTCTGGAGGAGGTCATGTCCCGGTCGGATTTTATCTCCATCAACCTCCCCCTCGTCCCGGCGACGAGAGGCCTCGTCGGGGAGAAGGAATTGAGGATGATGAAACCCACCGCTTATATCCTCAATCTCGCCCGAGGCCCCATTTGGGATGAAAAGGCCCTCTATCGGGTCTTAAAAGAGGGGGCGATCGCGGGAGCCGCGGCCGATGTCTTCGAGGTCGAGCCCGCCTCGAAAGACCACCCCCTGCTCGAACTGGAGAATTTCATCGGAACGCCCCATATGGCCGCCCATACCGAAGAGGCCCTGAAGAAGATGAGCCTGGTGACAGAAGACATTTTGAGGGTTTTCGAAGGGAAAGAGCCCCTCCATCCGGTGAATCGTCCAAGACGATAGGCGATGTCCAGGCAGGATCGTCCGGGCCCCCTGTTTCGGCATCTCAAAAAGGCCTGCTTCATCCGCCGCCCCAACCGTTTCTTGGTCGAATGCCGCCTCGGAGGCCGGCCCGTCCGTGCCTTTCTGCCCAATCCAGGACGGCTCCAGGAGTTGCTCCTACCCGGACGCACGATCTACCTCACCGCAGATCCTAAAACCCCGCATCGAAGGACCCGTTATACCGCCGTGGCCGTCCTCAGGGAAGGCCATCCCATCCTCCTTCACACCCACAAGACGAACGAGGCGGCTCGCTTTCTTATCGAGGAAGGAAGGATTCCTGGCCTGAAGGGAGCCCGAATCCTCCGGTCTGAAGTACGGATGGGCCATAGCCGATTCGACTTTCTCCTGAAAAGGGGCCGGCAAGATATCCTCCTGGAGGTGAAATCCTGTACCCTCGTCGGAGAGAAGGTCGCCATGTTTCCGGACGCGGTGACCGAAAGGGGAGCCCGGCATCTCAAGGAGCTTGCGGCCCTTGCTGAGAGGGGGGCGGAGACGATCCTCCTCTTTCTCGTCCACTGGCCCTTTGCCAAACTCTTCCTGCCCGACTACCACACCGATCTCGAGTTTTCGAAGGTCTTGCTCGAGGTCCGCAGAAAGGTAAAGGTGATCCCTCTCTCGATCGGATGGCGGAGGGACCTCTCGTTATCGCCTGAAGTCCATCGGCTTCGAATTCCCTGGAGTCTCATCGAGCAGGAGGCCCAAGACCGAGGGAGTTATCTGCTCCTCCTTAAACTCAGGCGAGATAGAAAACTCTCGGTCGGGAGTCTCGGTCGCCTTCCTTTCAAAAAGGGTTTTTATCTCTATGTGGGCTCTGCGATGTCCCAGCTCAGCCGTAGGATCGAGAGGCATCGCCGTTTGCGGAAGAGGCACCGCTGGCATATCGACTTCCTCAGGGAAAAGGCCCATTTCTGTTCGGCCTTACCCATCCGGTCCTCGGCCCGCCTGGAGTGTGAGATCGCGCAAGCCTTGGGTAAGGTCTCCGAATGGACGGTTGAACGTTTTGGATGTAGCGACTGCTCCTGCCGGAGCCATCTCTTCGGGATGTCGGAGGATCCTCTCCGATCCGAGGCCTTCCAAAAAGTCCTCCAGCATTTCAGAATGGATCGCCTTTTTGCCCGATCTCGTGGCGCCTAAATCCACGCCTACATCCAAAGCAGGAGGGCCGAGAGGGTTAAATCAGCGGCAGGGGATCGGTCCAGGCGAGGCCTCGGAGGTCGCCCATCGAATCCCAATCGAGTTGGGGATAGGAGATCTCAGGTTCGATCCACAAGGTCGAGAGATGGAGATGCGGGGGAAGGCCACGGCGCGGATCGGTTGGGGCCAAGGTGGCGATGGGTTCTCCTGCCCTGAGGATCTGTCCCACCTTTAAAGAGGGGGACGGGATCGTGTGGCCATAGAGGGTGATCCATCTCAAACGGTCCGTCCTGAAACCGTGATGTTCCACGACCACGGTCCTTCCGATGAAATCGTCCATCACTTTCACGACGATCCCGTCATAGAGGACCGGTATCTTCGTGTTTTCCCGTAACGCGTGAAGGGATCCCTCACGATCCGTAAAGAGGCAAAGATCGATTCCCTCATGAGGCCTCTGGCGTCTGCCCCGGTCGCCCCACCATTTCTCCGTTGCCCTGAATAACATGCCGGGATAAAAGAACCACCTTTTAAAACCCAGGGCATCGAGTCCGTTCTCCCGGATCAGGCAAGCCGTAAAGGGCGATCTCTCGATCGCTCCTTTTGCGAGGGGATCACAAGAGATATCCTGATTTCTCACCGCTTTATACGTTCCCCTTTCCAGGGGATTGTTCCTCTCCAGGGCTCTTCTTCGCTCTCCACCGTTCCTTCGAGACGATCCCCTATCACCCGACCGACGAAGGTCATCAGGACATCGCTTCCTTGGAGCCTGGGTCGAATTCCGAAGGTCAGTCGGTCTCCCAGGAGATGGGGGTTCATCATGGGGAGCCTCTGCCCCAGGATCGTCAGGGTCCCGCCGATTTTTTGATATTTCTGATGGATGGTCAACAGGCCTTGGGCCTCTCCCCCGGGGAGGGGGAGGTTCAACCGCCATTCTCCTTTCACCGTGGCTGGGATGACCCAGTAGAAGACGAATCGGTCCCGGATCTGGAACCGGTCGTCCGGTTCCCAGTCGGCCATGTCAAAGGTGTAGGAGACGACCCGCGCGCCTGGCCGGAGTTCACGAAACAGTTTGGGCCGAAGCTGGTAATTCAGATCGTTGAGCAAATAAAGGGTGACGACGGTCGCCTCCCGGATATCGGCCTGGAAGAGGTCTCCCTCGATAAACCTGGTCCGCTCGGCTACCCCGGCAAACTCGGCATTCTCTCTGCTCTCCTTGATGCGCGCGGGGTCGATATCGATTCCGACTCCCCGGGCGCCGAATTTTTTGGCCGCCATGATCACGAAACGACCATCGCCGCATCCGAGGTCATAGACCACATCCTCCGGGGTCACCCCTGCCCTCCAAAGCATGGCCTCCACCACGTCCATGGGCGTCGGATCGAAGTGGACATCGGGTGGCCGGCTCTGGGAGGAAGCGGAGCATGGTAAGAAGCTGATCGCCAGTAGGAGAAAGAGGGATCCGTACCTCCAAAAGGCCATGGCTCTTCCTCAAGCTCTCTTCATCTCCTCTAAAACCGATTTGGAGGCGTTGTACATGAAACCGATGTCCGTGGAGCAGGCGAGTACGGTCATGCCCCTGGCTCGCCACTTCCTCACCAGTTCGGTGTTTCCGATGTGGATGCCCGAGGCCTTTCCCCTCTTTTTGGCAACATCGATCACCTTCTCGATGGCTTGCGAGATCGCCTCGGATCCCAGTTGATCGGGGATGCCCAAGGAGATGGAGAGGTCATTGGGACCGATCAACCCCACATCGATCCCCTCCGTACCGAGGATGGCCTCGACGTTCTCGATCGCCTCGCGGGTTTCGATCTGGGCGATGATGAGGGTATGTTCGTTGGCCTCCTTCATGAACTCGACCGCCTTGAGGGGCTTGTAATCGGTCTGTCCGGTCTGGGTGCCGAATCCCCTCTGGCCGATGGGCGTATATTTGCTGTACCGGACGATGGCCTCTGCCTGCTCTTTCGTCGAGGTCATCGGGACCATGATCCCTTCGGCTCCGGCATCGAGGACCCTGGAGATGAAGAACGACTCGAGGTGGGGAACACGGATAATGGGAGCGATCCTTGCGGATTTGGCCCCCCGGATGAGGTCGGCCACCGTTTCCATACCGTAGTTGCCGTGTTCCATATCGATGAGGACGAAGTCATAACCCACCGAAGCGAAGACCACTGGCGCCCCCGGGTCACGGGCCTGCCGGATCATCGTCCCGTAGACGCATTCTCCTGCCAATACCCTTTTTCTCAGACCTGCCCAGCTCATAAGTCCCTCCGGAAAGAAGTTCGAAATTGGAATATCGAAATTGGAAACGACATTGATGTTGTGTCCTTGCGAGGAGCATTGCGACGAAGCCATCTCAAGACAGGATTGCCACACCCTTCGGGTTCGCAATGACTAAAATCACGGTGATTTGGTTTGTATCGTCTCGGTCCTTCGAATTTGTTTCGCCATTCGGATTTCGTGCCTCCGAGTTCACTCCTTCAGAGGAGCCCCATCTTCTTTAAGATCTCCTTCAATTCCTCCTTGGCCTTGGGGCTGATCTCTCCCACAGGTGGGATGCCCACCCCGGCCTCGATCCCGATGAGGTTGAGGGCCTCTTTGATGACCACGGGAAAGGTGCCGAGGTCGAAGGCCAGCCTGAGAGGGGCGAGGCGGTACTGGGCGGCCAGGGCTCTTCGATGGTCCCCCGCCAGAAAGGCCTCGTAGATTTCCACGATGATCTTGGGGGCCACATTGGCGGTGGCCGCAATGGCGCCTTTCCCCCCATAACAGAGGGTTCCGTAGATCAGGGTATCCCGCCCGGCAAGGACCGAAAATTTCTCGTCGGTCCGCCGGATATATTCGGCCGTCAGGGTGAGATCGCCGGAGGAATCCTTGATGCCGACGATATTTTCGATCTGGGAGGCCCGGACCACAAAATCGGCAGAGAGGTTCACATTGGTTCGAGCCGGGTTGTTATAGAGCAAAACCGGAAGGCGGGTGGATTTTGCGATGGAGGAATAAAAATCCATCAATTCTGCCTCATTGGGTTTGATGAAGAAGGGGGTCAGGACAGAGACGGCCTGGACTCCTGCGGCCTCGGCCATCTGGGTCAAGGCCACCGCCTCACGGGTCGTGATCGCTCCGGTTCCGGCATAGACAGGGACGCGGCCCCGGGTTTCATCGACCACGATCTCGATGATCCTCTTCTTCTCTTCGAAGGTGAGGGCGTAGAACTCTCCCTGACTTCCCACGGGAAAGAGGCCGTGGACGCCCCCCTCGATCAGATAGTTGGTGAGTCTCCGGAGAGCCGATTCGTTGAGTTTTCCATCTTTAGTGATGGGTGTCACCATGGCTGGGATGATCCCTTTGGGTTGAAAGTCCATGTCTTCCTCCATCGTTAGGGTCCGAGTTCCGTCCCAGCCCCGACCTTTTTGAGGATGGGGAGGGTTAAAAGCCCGTCCGGTATTAAAACCACCCTCGCCTGGGGATTCTTCTTCAGTTCCCGGTCGAAAGCCTCCTGGAGGGTGGGAGCCGATTCGAGATACAACTCTTTTAACGTCTCCTCCGGAAGAAGGCAATCGGTCATCACGATCCTGGCCTGTTTCAGAATCCACGCCAAGATGAGGGCCTTCTGTTCACCAGGGGCGAAACCTTCCTCGCGGGAGATGGCGATGATGTCCTCTACGTCCTCAGCCCTTCTCATGATCTCGCAGTATCCTGGATGTCCGCAGCCGTCTTCACAGGGGGCCGGGATCAGGATGGCCCCTCCTTGGGTGACCACTGGTTCGGGACCGAAGACGACCACATTGGCGGCACGGGTGGCCTGGTAGAGGTCGAGCGATTTCGGGTAACTGACCCCGCTCACGACGATCTCGCCGGGATGTTCGATCTCGACCTCGTAGAGTCGGCGGGCCACCTTCACCCCTTCGTTAAAGGCCTCCACTGGATCTCCGGCCACGACCTTCACCACCTCTTTCTTCCCCGTCTGAACCACATTGACGATGAAGTGGAGCCCAAGGGCGTGGGCCGCTTCGGTGAGAAATCTTCGGAAGAGGTTTCCCTCGGTCACCCCGAGGCGGGTCTGCTCGAGCATCGGGTAATTGTGGGTGGCAGCGATGGTCTCCTCACCTGCCACGCCCACCGCGAGGCTCTTGACCCCCCCACTGTAACCGGCGAAGAGGTGCGTCTCGATGACGCCGGTAGAGATGCGGAGGTCGGCCTCGGCCACGATCCGATTGAAGAGGAGCGGAATTCCGCTCGGCGTTTTACCCAGGTGAACCAGGGCGTTAGGGTCGTAAGGGTTATGATTGACGAAGGGAATCTTATCGACGATCTCTCCGAACTTGTTGCGTAGCTCCTCGGGGGTGTTCGGACGATGCGTGCCCGTGGCGACGACCGCGGTGATATCCCTTCTTCGGATGCCCCCTCGTTCGAGTTCATGGAGGAGCAGGGGGAGGATCGTCTCTTCTGGAAGCTTGCGGGTGATGTCGGTGACGATGAGCGCGACCTTCTGCCCTGGCCTGGCCAGGTCCCGCAGGCCCGGAGTTCCGATCGGGCGGGAGAGGGCCTCCTCGACGGCCTTTTTGACATCGGCTACCGGCGTCATGGGCTTGGATTCCACCCATTGAACCGGGACGAAGTCCGGGATCTTCAGGTCAATGATCTTCTTCCCGCAGGGGATCGGGTAGCGTCTCATGCCTATTCCTTCTTAGGGAGAGGTGGGTCATGTTCGGTCAACTATGGGGCCCCTTTAGAGAAGGCCGGCGATGGCTTTGGAGAATTGACGGAGGTCCTCAAGGTCTTTTTGAATCGTCTCATCAAGGACCTGGTAATCGACCTTCCAGTACATGTGGACGAGTAAATTTCGGAAAACGGGCCATCTTTTGTAACTTCTCTGATAATTCCGAGGGAGGAGGCCAGCCTCTCCTAAGATCGCAAAGCAATCGGCGTAATCCTCTGGCACCCTTTTGAGATGCTTTGCGGCGATGTGGAAACACAAACCAAGGGCAGCTTCCATGGCCACCAGAAGACGATAAGCCCCGATATCCTTCAGGTCCTGGTCCTTCAAAAATTCTTCTTTCGATATTTTTTAATTCTTTCAAGACGGTCTAAGGACTCTTCGATTTCTTGACAACGGGTTTTCACCAACCCTACGTTCAGTTTCATGACCCAAAGGCCTCTTTGATTCCCCTATGAAGGAGGGGTTTGATATCGAGGTACTTCCGGATGGCGTCCTCCACGATGGAAACGCGGAGCGCCTCGTTTCGTTCCAACATCAAGATTCCCCGGACCACCTGGTAAACAAATGAGATGGGGGCGAAGTTTAAAACTCGGACATCCAAGGGGACCTTCACCTCCTTGCTCAGGGTCTGGCTCAACGCAAGACCGAAAGAGGTCGCCTCTTCCTGCCCAATCTCCGAAAGATAGATGCCGATATCGACGTCATGGAAAGGGAGATTTTCCGCAAAAGACCCATAGAGATAGGCAAAGGCAATTTCGGGGTAGCCGATCAGCAACTCCCTGAGCTGTTCGGTCATCCTTTCTCTTTGAATCGGGTTCGGGGAGAAGACTTTTCGTCCCATGTCCTCATCTCAATCCCCTCCATCCTCCTATCACAAAGGAGGACACTTGACAACGTAGGCATTCAAACCTTCATCGGCAGCTGCCCTCTCTCATTTACCATCTCCCTGATCCGTAGGAGGCGCTCGAATTTGGCATCGGGAGGGGTCGTGTCGCTCACGCTCAGGATGAACCGGTCTCCCGGGGCGATCTCCTCGAAGAGCCTGGCCATGAAATTCTCAAACGCTTCGTCCGACATCGCCGATTCGAGGAGGGCGATGGAGGGGATGCCGCCAAAGATCGTGACCTTTCCCTGAAAGGCCTTGCGTGCCTCCGAGAGCGTCACCTTGGTCATGGGGTGAGGGCAGAAGGCCTCTGCGACGTCGATGCCGCTTTCGCGGATCAGGTCAAGGAGCCCCTGATTCTCGCCGTCGCAATGAGAGAGAAGGAACTTCCCATGCCGGTGCAACACTTCGGAACATCGTTGAAGCGTGGGCAGAAGATGCTCCCGGAAGAAGGGCGGATAGGTGATCATCTCGTCGTAGTTGGCTCCGAAGTGGACGACCTCGGCTGGAGAGAGGGCATGGATCCGGATGAGCTGCTCGAAGTAGGGTTCCATGTCCTCGCTGAGCTGTCTCAACTCTTTCGGGTGATCGTAGAGTTCGAGAAAGAAGGCGGCGGGCTCGAAAAAATGTTTCAAGATAGGTGCATCGGAGAGGCCGAGGGGCTTGCCCAGGCCACGACGAGCCCCTTCTCTCCCACCTCTCTCTGATATTGGGAGAAGGATTCATAGGCGGGATGGACCTTGATGTTCTTGAAGATATATCCCACCACCTTGTAGTCCTCTGGACGCCTGATCACGTGCTTTGCGATCCAGGTCTGGGAGATGCCGTCCCGTCGCATCTTCTCGGTATAGACCATCTCGCAGGAGACCGATCCCAGCGGGGTGTGATAGAGGACGGTGATGGTTTCTCCCTCCCGTTTGACCTCGCGATCGACCCCTACGAGTTCGGGTCGGCAGGCCATCTCTCGCAACCGGTAGATTCCGAGTCCCCGGTCGATCGTATCCTCCGGTGAGCGGGTGTTTTGAAAATCTGGGATCACCTTATGATGGCCTCCGCCGATGTAATCGGCCACCTCCTCGAGGGAGGTCTCTTTTCCAAAAGGGGGGGGCAGGGTCCCTCGATAACGATGGGCATTAAACCAGAGATCGATCCTCGGCACCCAGGGGAGATGGTCGCTCCACTCGCCCCGGATGGCCCTTAGCATCCGCTCTCTCATGGTTAGCGGTTCTTTCCCTGCCAATGGTTTACCTTTAAAAAGAGGCGAGTCGTTCCCTTTCTCGGGGAACGACTCGCCCTCTTTCCTTCCTTCCGTCAATCTCATTCCAATTTGATATTGAATTCCTTGATCAACCTCCCGTAGTGCTCAAACCCTTCCTGGAGGAATTTGGCGAAGGCCTCGGGTCCTTGGTACAAGACCGGTTGTCCGATCTCCTGCATGCTCTTGATGAACTCCGGATCCTCGCAGACCTTCTTGAACCGCTCGGCAAGGTACCGGATGACCTCGGAAGGCGTCCCTTTGGGAGCGGCGACACCCTTCACCGAGCCGGCGGTGACGACGTTATACCCCAGTTCCTTCAGTGTCGGGGTTTCGGGAAGGGCGGGATCCCTCTCCTCCAATGCCACGGCGATCGGGATCAACCGTTTCGCCTTGATGTGGCTGATGATTTCAGAGGGATGGTTTCCTCCGGTATCGGTCTGCCCTCCGACGATGGCCGTCACCGCCTCGGCCCCACCCCTGAAGGGGACGGTCACGATTTTTAGGCCGGTGGCCTTCCCGATGGCCTGAAAGGTGATATCCACGGACCCGGCCCTTGTGGAGACCGAGGCCGTGACCTGATCCCTCTTCTTCCCCCACTCGACCAACTCTTTAAAGGTCTTGTATGGGGCGTCCCCCCGGACGACGACGACTACCGAGTGGATGGAGAGGCGGCAGACCGCGATCAGATCTTTGAAGGTGTCGTAAGGGAGTTTCTGAAAATGGGGGGTGACCAGATCGTGTCCGGACCCGTACCCGAGGTAGAGGGTATATCCATCGGGTTTGGAACGGACCACCCCTTCCGTTCCCGTGACCCCACCTCCACCGGGTTTGTTGACGACCACGAGGGGTTGATCGAAATATTTGGGGGCATATTTGGCCACCAGACGGGCCAATACGTCTGTAGAGCCGCCCGCTGCAAACGGAACGACCAGCTCGATCGGCTTGGAGGGAAATTTTTCCGCTGCCGATCCTACGCTGGAGAAGGCCAAAAGCGACGTTAACAAAAGGCTTAGAAAAATCTTCTTCATCTTCTTCCTCCTCCTCTTTTAAAAAATTGGATGTCTCATCCCTTGCCAAAGAAAACCTCTGATCCCTTCACCTCCTTTATTGGCCCGGATCCGTTTTCCCCTGGATCCTCCCTTTGGTCCATCTCCGACGCAAGACCCACCCGATCTGAAGCAGGATGAAGAGAATGAGAAAGCCCATCATGGCCCCCGAGATCGGACGCTTGAAGAAAATCCCGGGATTTCCGGCGGACATGAGCAGGGCTTGGCGGAGCGACCGCTCGAGGATTGGCCCCAAGACAAAGGCGAGGATGAGCGGTCCGGGTTCGAGCTCCACCTTCCTGAAGAAGTAGCCGATGACCCCGAAGAGGCCCATGACCCAGATATCGAAGACGGAGTTTCGGATGCTGTAGACCCCCACACAGCAGAAGAGGACGATGATGGGGGCAAGGATGGCATAGGGAACCCGCAGAAGCTGGGCCCACATTCCTACGAGGGGAAGGTTGAGGATGAGGAGCATCCCGTTCCCGATATACATCGAGGCCACCACGCCCCAGAAGACATCGGGCCTCTCGGTGATGAGAAAAGGCCCGGGTTGAACCCCCTGGATGAGGAGCGCGGCGAAGATCATGGCGATGGCCGCATTGCCGGGGATGCCGAGGGTGAGCAGGGGGATGAAGGAGGCGCTCGCTGCGGAGTTGTTTGCCGATTCAGGCCCAGCCACCCCTTGAATGGCACCCTTGCCAAACTCTTCGGGATGCTTGGAGACCTTCTTCTCCACCGCATAGGAGACGAGGGAGGAGATGACTGCGCCGCCTCCAGGCAGGATCCCGATGAAGAATCCGATCAACGATCCTCGAACGATGGCCCATTTCGATTCGGCCCAATCCTTGAGGCTCGGCCAGAGATGGGTGATCTTCTGGGTGACGACCTCTGTTTTCAGCTTCCGTTCGAGATTATAAAGGATCTCTCCGATGCCGAAGAGCCCCATGGCCAGCGTGACGAAGTCGATCCCCTCCTGGAGCATGAAGAGGCCGAAGGTGAACCGGATGGCCCCCGAAATGGGATCCAGTCCGATCGACCCGAGGAGCAGGCCCAAGACGATCATGATCAGCCCCTTCAGGACGGAACTTCCTCCGAGGAGGGTGGCGAGGAGAAGCCCTAAAAGGGTGAGGGAGAAATATTCGGGCGGTCCAAACTTCAAAGCAAACTCGGCCAAAGGCGGGGCGACGAAGGTGATCCCGATCACCCCGACCGTGCCCGCGATAAAGGAGCCGATGGCGGCGATCCCAAGGGCAGGACCTGCACGGCCTTTCTGGGCCATCTTGTAGCCGTCGATGCAGGTGACGACAGAGGCCGCCTCTCCCGGGATGTTGACCAGGATGGAGGTGGTCGATCCTCCGTACATGGCGCCGTAGAAGATCCCGGCCATCAGGATGATGGAGGTGACGGGAGAACCTATTTTGAAACTGAGGGGGAGGAGGAGGGAGATGGTGGCTGCAGGGCCAAGTCCTGGGAGGATCCCCACCACCGTCCCCAGGAAGGCTCCCAGGAAGGCAAAAGTGAGATTGGTGAGCGTGAGGGCGATTCCAAAGCCGTTGAACAATCCCTGAAAGGTTTCAAGAATCTCATTCATCCAACGGATCCTTAACCCGAAAAGAAACCCATGGGGAGTGGGACTTCCAGGAGCTTCCCGAAGATCAGGTAGAGAGAGGCGGTCACGGCGAACGATAACCCGATCACTCGAAACCAGCCGAGTTGTTCGATCACCTTCATCCAGGCCAGCAGAAAGAGGAAGGTCGTCAGGGGAAACCCCAGCCGTCCGATGGCCAAGGCATAGGAAAAGAGGATGAGGACGGCGAGCAAGGGCCGAAGCCAGGTCCGTTCCGGCCAGAAGGGCTTGGACCCCTTCCCCTTCCCGAGGCGGGTGAGGATCAAGATCGCGGAGAGGACGATCAAGGCGATGGAAAGACTGAAGGGAAGAAACCCCGAACCGGGATGCCGGAGGCTTCCCATCTTGAGTCCCACCGAGCTTAAGGCGGTCACCACGCCGATGACGAAGAGGACCGCGCCGGTCAGCCTATCCCACTTTTCGATCGTGCTCACCTCCCCGGTCAGGTGACGGTATTGTAAATTAAATTCGGAAGGGGCGTCAATATCGATGAAGTCCAATAAGATTGCTTTCGGGGATGAGGAAAAGTTGGAACAAGGGGGTCTATTCTAAGCGTAATTTAAGAGAAACATGGGGTTCAATCTTTCAGGGAAAAGAAGGGAATCCTAAGACCCATCAAATGGACCGGGCCAGCTCCCCTTCCCTTTTCCCCTTTTCCGTGTTACAAATCATTTCATCTCTGTAGGGGTACTGGAGGACCCAGTTAGGCTTACTTACTCCGAAATATCTTTGCCCCCGCCTTTGCTTCATTTCAACCCCCATGGCGACCATCACGATATTTATCCTTTTATTCTTCCTCCTCATATTGATGATTCTTTCCTTCATCGCATGGAGGAGGTGGCGCAGAGGGGTCTATTTTAAAAGGCTCGATCAAGAGGTGGAGCGGATGCGCCCCCTGATCGGGAAATTTATAGAAGAGCCGAATTTGCCCGTCCCGGTCGAATGGAAATCTTCGCCAAACACGGTGAAGTGGCAGGCCATTGAGAGAGTGCTTTTGCGTTTGAGAAACACGGCCCCGGCGGACCGACAGGCCTCGGTCGAAAGACTTTTTCATCATTTGGGGTATGCCGAATTTTATCAATCCCTTCTCAGCAAGGGAAACCGGTGGAAGCGCGCCCTTGCCGCGGAGCGATTGGGAGCCATGGGAGCCTCTGCGGCTTCCATCGAAGCCTTAATCCAAGCGTTGAGGGACCCTTCCAAAGAGGTACGGTCCATCGCCTTACGCTCTCTCGCCCAGATGGCTGATGAACGGTCGATCTCCTTTCTGGTGAAGGAACTTCCCCGGATGGTTCATCCTGAGACAGGGGTTTATCTGGCGACGCTCAAAAATGCTATGATTCGCATGGGTGAGTCGCTCCTTCCCGTCCTTTTGCCCCACCTGGAGACCGATGATCCCCACGTGCTCTGTTTGGTGGCGGATGGTTTGGGAGAGATCGGATCGAAGGAGGCGACTCCCTATCTGATCCGCCTCTTAACCCATCCTGACCCCGAAGTGAGGGCCAAAACGGCCAAGGCCATTGGAAAAATCCATGATCCTTCTGCCGTCCCTGCCCTCCTGGCGATGGACCGGGAACCGGTCTGGTACGTTCGGCTTCAGGTGTGCCATTCTCTTGGCCTCTTAGGAGATGAAAGGGGAATTGATTTCCTGAAGGATCGGCTCGTTGATGAGAGCTGGCAGGTCAGGGCTGCGGCTGCCGAGGCCCTCATTAAAATCGGTCCGCCCGCCCTTCCCTCCGTTGTCAGGATGCTCCAAGAAAACAAGGATCGCTATGCGAGAGAGCAGATCGCTGAGGAACTGCAGCGGTCCGGCATGGTTGAGGAGTTGATCCACTCCTTGGGGGATCCTGACGATCCTCTGTTAGATTTAAAACGAAGCCTGTTCATGGCTCTGGTCTCCTTGGGGATGACGAATTTCTTAAGATGGGTCAAGGAGAACCATCCTTCGGTGGGGGTTCGAAGGGAAGTCTCCCTTCTCTTAGAATCCGCTGAGTCTTCGGAGGGAAGCTCCCACAGGAGGACCGAATGAACCTCTCCACCCCTGACCTCTTCATCCCGATCCTCCTTGGGTTCAACTATTTTGTGATCTTCTATTTTGGGTTCGTCAACACCATCTATTTTGCCCTGCTCCTCCTCTCCCTCTTCACCGCTCTTCAACAATTGAGGAGGAGCCTCTTTGCGGGATATCAAGAAATGGCTTCCTCCCCGGTGACTCCTCCGGTCACCATTCTCGTGCCCGCCCACAATGAAGAGTTGACCATTGTGGATACGGTTCGTTCCCTGTTAAAATTAGATTATCCATCCTACGAAGTGATCGTCATCGACGATGGCTCGACCGATAAGACGTTGGAGCAACTCATCCGACATTACCATCTCTATCCTGTCGATCTGATCTACCGACCTGTCATTCCCACCGGGCCCGTCAGCGGTTTCTATATCAACCCGAGATATCCAAACCTCACCGTGATCCAGAAATCTTGGGGGGGGAAATCAGACGCCCTCAACGTGGGGATCAATCTGGCTCGAAGCCCCTACTTCTGTTCGATCGATGCGGATACGATTCTCGAGGGAGACGCTTTGCTAAAAATTATGAAGCCTTTTCTCGAATCGGAAACCTTGGTGGCCAGCGGGGGGATCATCCGCATCCTGGATGGATGCACCGTGGAGGATGGGAGAATTGTCACCATCGATCTGCCTCGGAAGGATATCTTGATTTTCCAGGTGGTGGAGTATCTTCGCTCCTTTCTCTTTGGGCGAACGGGGTGGAGCACCTTGGGCTGTCTCCTTGTGCTTTCGGGCGCTTTTTCGGTGTTTCAAAAAAAGGCGGTCCAAGAGGTGGGGGGGTATGCCAGGGACACCGTCACCGAGGACTTTGAATTAATCGTCCGCCTTCATCGGAGGCTGAGAGAGCGAAAACAGCCTTATCAGATCTCCTTTATTCCGGAACCGGCTGCCTGGACCCAAGTTCCGGATCGATATAGGATCCTGGCCCGGCAGCGACGGCGATGGCAGAGGGGGTTGGCGACGACCCTGTTCTCCAATCTGCGGATGTTCTTCAATCCCCGGTATGGAAAAATTGGACTGGTGGCCTTTCCGACGACTTTTTTCATAGAGCTTCTGGGCCCCGGGATCGAATTGCTGGGCTATGGCGTAGTCGCTCTCTCCTTCTATTTCAATTTGATCAATCTTCGGATGTTCTGGCTCTTCCTCCTTTTTGCCCTCCTTTATGGGGTGTTTCTCTCGGTGGGGGCCATCTTGATCGAAGAGATGACCTACCGAAGGTATCCCAAATGGAGCTCCCTCTTGAAATTGTTGGTCTATGCCGTGCTGGAGAATTTTGGGTATCGACAGCTCAACGCCTGGTGGCGGGTCCAGGCCCTCTTTCAACTTTTGTCCGGAAAGAATGGCTGGGGGAGAATCACCCGACGTCGATTTGCCAGGATTCGGTCGAGGAGGCCTGGGGGAAGATGAAGGCTCGGCAGGAAGACCTCGGGTTTTTGGCCCTGCGAAATGGGGATCATCAGGAGGCGATCAACCTCTTCCTGAGGGCCCTTGAAAGGGGGCCGAGCGCCGAGGCCTATTATGGACTGGGGATGGCCTATCGCCAATTGGACAATCGCCCCAAGGCCCTTTGGGCTTTTCACAAGGCCATCGAAATCGATCCCCATCATGCCAAGGCCTCCCATGCCCTCGAGCTTCTTGAGATCGGATCAGAGGAAGGGATCGAGCCCCCCGTTCCTCTCAAGGCGTTCAACGTCAGGACGTCTTCCGATTACCTTGAGAGGGAGGAGGGAGGACATTGGGAGAAGTTCTTCATCAAGGGGATCAACCTTGGGTTGGGGCTGCCCGGTTATTTCCCCGGCGAGTTTCCCATTGAAAAAGGCACCTACCTCAAGTGGTTCGAGAAGATTTACGAACTCGGCATCAACTCGATTCGCCTCTACACGCTCCACCCCCCTTCGTTCTACGAGGCCCTCTACCAATTTAACCGTCCCCTTCCGAAACTCCGTTTAATTCAAGGGATCTGGGTTGAATTGCCCCCTAAGAACGATTTTTTCGAGTCCTCGTATCTGGAGGAAGTCCAGGAGAACGTTCGGCACACGGTGGATGCCATTTATGGGAAGCTGACCCTTCCGGAGAAGAAGGGAAGGCCTTCCGGTCGTTATCGCTACGATGTCTCTTCTTTAACCCTTGCCTTTTTGTTTGGCCGAGAATGGGAACCCTGCGCGGTCAAGGGCTTTAACGAGAGACAAAAGAGGAGGTTCAAAAGCTATCGGGGGAGTTTTTTGGCCATTGAAGAGGGGACCCCCTTCGAGGCTTGGATCACCGAGATGGTGGATTATGTGCAGCATTATGAGAAGGAGAGACATGGCCTCTCCCATCCAGTCAGCGTAATCAACTGGCCTACCCTCGACCCCCTAATTCATCCGGCGGAATCCACTTATGAAGAGAACCTGGAATTTCAGGGGATCAAGGTCAATCGGGCCCTCTGCAACGAAAATGAAGACGAAGAGACCCTGGATCTGACGAAGATCAAGACGCTTCGGGGACCCGGGTTCTTCGCCACCTATCACATCTACCCCTATTACCCCGATTTCATGGTCAATGGATATCTCCAGGAAGGACATCCCTTTTTGGCCTACCTCCAACAGCTCAAAGCCTACCACGGCCGCCAACCCGTTCTCGTTGGAGAATTCGGCGTCCCGAGCAGCCGGATCAACGCCCATTGGCATCCCAGGGGATGGCATCAGGGGGGACACTCTGAAAGGCAACAGGGAGAGATCAACGGGACATTGATGAGGGCCATTTATCAGGCCAAGATGGCAGGGGGGATCCTGTTTTCCTGGTTTGACGAATGGTTTAAGAAAAATTGGCTTTTTCTCCCTTATTACGATCCTTCGGATCGAAAACCCTATTGGTACAACCTTCAGGACGCCGAAGAGAACTATGGCCTCCTCTCCGCCTATCCTGGTTACCCGAGAAAAAGGGTCCATCTCTCGGGGGATCGCGCAGATTGGCTTGAAGGCCTCCTGCTTTACGAAAAGCAGACGGACCAGATGGTGTTTAAATTTCATGACGGGTTTGACGAGGCCCGATATTTAAAGAGGGTGATGGCTCAACACGACGAAGGCTTCTTCTACCTCTTTATCGAGACCCAAGGCCCCGTCGATTTTACGAAGGCCCATTATCTGGTGGGGCTCGATACGATCGAGCCTGATCGAGGAGAATTTGGCCTCCCCCTTAACACCCTTGTGAGGCTTCCCATCGGACTGGAGTTTCTCATTCACCTTGCCGGCAAGGAGAAGAGCCGGATGCTCATCTCCAAAGATTACGATAAGTATCTCAACGAAGATCGAGGGGAGATTCTTCCTCAGAGATCCGACCAGGGAGAATGGGTCCTCATGCTTCATAAGAGCAACGCCCGGAGAATCAGCAAAGACGGGAAGAGGTTCTTCCCTGCCCGGGTCCATTTGACCTCTCTGTTGCGATACGGGAGTTTGGATCCCAAACACCCAGACTATGACTCCCTGGCGGATTTCTACTTCGTGGACAACAGGATCGAAATTCGTCTCCCCTGGAGCCTTCTCCTCTTCACGGATCCCAGTTCGCGTAGGGTGCTTTGGAAAGATGGAAATTCCCAATCGAAAAAGACGGAGGGCATCCATGTCCTGGTCTTTTCCTATCGGCCCCAGGGGGGTCACCTCTTCGCCCAACCTACCGGGCAGAGAACGAATCTCACCGATTCTTTGCCGGAACGGCTCCGGCGGGATGCGATGAAGGCCTATACGTGGGAGGAATGGGATAAGCCAACCTATCATACCGCCCTGAAGCCGGCTTACCATCAATATCAAAAATATTTGCTCAATATCCCAGAGAGGATCGAATGACCCTCACACGAAGAGACTTTCTGAAAGGAACCTTGGGGGCCTTCCTGATCTCTCCCGGGAGGGGACGGGACAGGGAGGTGCCTACGAAGAGGATCCCTGTTCTGCTCTATCACGACATCTCCAACTCGGTCAAAGACGACTACACCCTCTCCCCCGCTCAATTCGCTGCCCAGATGGAATGGCTCTATTCCGAGGGGTACCAGGCCCTCCTGTTTCGTGAGGTTCCCTCCCTGCCCGAAGAGCAGCTGGAGAGGAAGGTCGTGATCACCTTTGATGACGGATACGCCTCTTTTATCGATTACGCCTTCCCTTTGCTCCAGAGCTATCAGTTCAAAGCCATTTTGAACCCCATCGGCGCCCACGTAGGGACCTTTATTCCTATGGGAACCAACCGGCCCCTTCTCAGCTGGGATGAGTACCGATATCTCTTGAAAACCGGGCTGGTGGAACTGGGATGCCACACTTATGAACTCCATCATTCGAAAGGGGCCCTATCTGTATCGGCATCGAGGTTGGAGAGCGACCTGCAGCGATTCCAGGAGGTGGCCCAGCGGGAGACCGGCCGGAGGGTTCAAATCTTGGCCTGGCCTTACGGATATTTTGATCGACAGAGTGTCCGGGTCGCCAAGAAGGTGGGATTTCAGTATCTCCTAACCTCGGAGGAAGGGCTCTTTGAGAGGGCTTCAGGATGGGATCGGATTCCAAGATTAAATATAAATTATAAGCTCGACCTGGTCTCCTTTAAGCAATATCTTGGGAGGAAAGAACAGTGAAGAATAAAGGGTGGGTCATCGGGCTCCTCCTTCTCTGGAAGACCTCCCTCTGCGGGGCTGACACACCGGGGGAGGTGTCCGGGGAAGGACCCTACGGAAAAGGGATCGAAACCCATCCCCCGGTCCTAAGATCGTCCCAGGAGGACAGGGAAGGGGCGAGGCGCCATTACGAGTTGGGCCGGGCATGGGCAATTCGGGAAGATTTTAGAAAGGCAGGAGAAGAGTATCTCAAAGCCCTCTCCCTCCATCGGATGGGTTTCACGGAGGAGGAGAGATTCCAGATGGCCCTTCACCTCTCCTGGGGGGGGTATCTTAAAGAAGCGATGGATCTGCTCTCCGAGATCCTCCGAGCCAATCCCGACCATCTCGATGCAAGGATTCATTTGGCCCGCTGCCTCTCCTGGGCAGGACGATTCCGAGACGCCTTAAGAGAAGCCGATTCCGTCTTACAAAAATACCCTGCCCATCGAGAGGCCCGATTCATTCAGGCCAATGTGTGGAGATGGAGGGGAGAGTTTCGAAGGGCCATTTCTCTTTACCACGAGTTGTTGAGAGAGAAAGAGGACTTCGATATCCGCCTGGGGTTGACCTACGCCCTGCTGCTCCGGGGGGATCGGAAGGGAGCTCAAGAGAGCGCGTCCCTGTTGAGGCCCAATTACCCTTACCAGGAGAGGGAATTAGCAAAGATTCGGGAGGAGATCAGGAAAAGAACGGCTCCTTTCTTAGAAGGACGTTCTCAATTCTATAGCGATTCGGATCACAACCGACTGCTACGATTCGCCCTCTCCGGAGGGGGATGGATCGATTCTTGGGAGGTGGCCCTCCATCTGACGGAAACCCATGCCCGAGACAAGTTCAGGGACCACCAGAGCGAGGAGGTTTCTTTTAGCGTCTATTCGAAGCCCTTTGAATCCCTGAGGGTAGGAGGGGGAATGGGGGTTACGCAACTCCGTCATCGGGAGTCGGATCATTACTTGGCCGGCGGTCTCAACGTCGATGTGGATCTTTTCCGCGGGACGATCGGGGCGAGGGTTTCTCGTGCCGTATTGGTGGATACCGCCCAGTTAATCGAGAATCGAATCCGGGTCACTCAAGGGAGCTTACAATGCTCCCAGAACCTGGGAGAGGGTATTTCCTTCTATGGTAGCTACACTTATCGGGATTATTCGGACCGCAACCATTCCCACGATGTTCAGTTGATTCCCCGGTATATCCTCCTGCAGAAAGACCCGAGGTTTGTCCTGGGTTATCGCTTCAGGTATCTCGATTTCGAGAGGCAGACCCGAAGGGGGTACTTCGATCCGGATCGTTTCCTTTCCCATCAACTCTTGGTCACTTTGGGGTTTGAGGGAGATCGCTATGCCCTCCTTCTCGAACCATATGTGGGGTATCAATCCTTTCGGCGATACGGGACCCCGCATCACGATCTTATCGTTGGCGGAGCAGGGAACTTCCAGTATCGTATCGGAAAGAGGTTCGACCTCCTTTTGGCCACCGAGGCCGGAAACGACGCTTTGGGGGCCGCCTCGGGTTTCAAATATTATCAATTCACTTTAGGGTTAAAGGCTCATTTTTAGAGCCCAGGGCCTTTTCCTCCCTCTCCCAGATGATTTTAAAGGAAAGAAGGTCACGGACCTTTGATAAAAGCCTCGAGCTCTTTTCTCGAGGGCAAGGAGGGTTGGGCGCCCAGTTTGGTGGTGGCGAGGGCGCCAGCGGCGTTGGCAAACCTCAATGCCTCTCGGATCGATTCCCCTTCCGAGAGGGCGCAAGAGAGGCCTCCCAAGAAGGCATCGCCTGCGGCCGTCGTATCGACCGCCTTCACCTTGAAGGCCTTCATCCGGATTTCCTCTTTATCGTTCTTGAAGTAAAGGCCTTTTTGGCCCAGCGTGACCACCACATTCTTCACACCCATCCTCAATAATCTCTCGGCGATCTTCGGCAGGTCCTGATCGCTCCTCATCCTCATTCCAGCCAGGGCCTGGGCCTCCAGCTCGTTGGGCACGAGGTAGTCGATCTTGGCGAGGACCTCCCCTGAAAGCGGGTGGGCGGGGGAGGGGTTGAGTAGCGTGAGGAGGCCGTGAGTTTTGGCTATGTCCAGGCTCAGGGATACGACATCGAGAGGGACCTCCAGCTGAAGGACGAGGAGGCGTGCCTTCGGAAAAAAGGGGGTGCATCGCCTGATGTCTTCCACCGAGAGTTGGGCATTGGATCCCTGAAAGACGACGATCCTGTTCTCCCCTTTCGGGTCAAGCTCGATGAAGGCCATCCCCGTGGGGACCTTCCGGTCCAGAAAGATCGTCTTCGGGTCGAGACCCTTTTCGACCAGGTAGCGGCGATAGGCTTTTCCGTAATGGTCGTTGCCCAAGCGGGTGATCAGGGCGACCTCGGCGCCCAGCAGTTTTGCGGCGATGGCCTGATTGGCGCCCTTTCCGCCGAAGACGGTCGCAAGGCCCTCGGCCCGGAGGGTCTCTCCGGGGCGGTTAAAGCGGGGGACCCTCAGGATGAAGTCCACGTTCGAACTGCCGACGACGAGAACGAGGTTCGACATCCTCCCGCCTCCAAGGGGATCAAGGGTTCAACCTTGAGATGAAAAGGCTTAAAAACCGCTCTCTCTCCACTCCGAGACAGACCCCAAGCTCCGGCCCCTGTCTCCCTTCCGTGATCCTTCCCCAACCCTCTCCTTCTTCGGTTTGGACGCAGAGGCGGAGTTTTTCCTTTGTGGCCAGTCCGGGATCGATCACGACGCCGACCGCGAGGGGGTCGTGAAGGAAGACCCTCTCCCTGTTTCGGAACCTCCTGGCCTTGGGGTCGTAGCCCGTGGCCTCCATGAGGAACTGGGAGAAGGGAGTTCCAATGGGTCGGATCCTTTCCTCCATCGCCTCGGGGGTGAGAAAGACCTGGTGCGTGACATCGAGGGGAACCAACGTGGTCGGAATTCCCGATTCGAAAACAATTTGAGCGGCTACTGGATCGGAGTAGATATTGAATTCAGCAAAAGGGGTCACATTGCCCCGCGTCCGGACCGCCCCTCCCATGAGGACGATCTCTCGGAGAAGTTTCATCCCCTCCGGGTCCTTCTCCATTGCCAAAGCTAGGTTGGTGGGCGGTCCGATGGCGATGAGGGTCACTTCTCGAGGATGTCGCCGGGCCATACGGGTGAAGAGTTCGTCTGCAGGTCCGGGAAAGAGGCTCCACCACGTCTCGTCCCCTTTGAAGTCGAGCGTGGCCTCGCCCAATCCCGTCTTCCCGTGAACCGAATGGGCGTATAGGGCCCTGCCTTTCAGGGGGCGGTCCGCCCCCTTAGCGATGAGCGGTTTGTGATCCGGTCGGATCAGGGCGAGGACCTTCTGGATGTTTTCAAAGACCGCCTCCAGCGGGACGTTCCCGTTCACGCCGCTCACCGCTAAGACCTCCAGCTCAGGGGAATGGAAGGCGAGGATCAGGGCGAGGGCATCGTCCACGCCGACGTCACAGTCGATGATCACTTTCTTGGCCATCGGGCCTCCTCTGAAAAAAATTCCGGTCTCGGGCCCGCCCTTCAGGGATGGGGGGAGACCGAAATCTCCATGGGCTTTCCCTCCCGGAGGATCAAGAAGAGGATCCCTTTTCCCGATCCGGTCCGGGTCACGGCGTCATGGAGGTCCTGCAATCTCAGGATTTCCTGTTCATTCACCCGGAGGATCCTATCGCCAGGAAGCAGCCCTGCCTTTTCTGCGGGGCTATCGGGCAAGATCCGTTCGATGAGCACGCCCGGGGTTTCCGAGGCCTTAAGAACGAGGCCGATCCGCGGCCTCCTCTTCTCAGGTGCAGAAGGGTGGGTGAGCCAGAGATAGTCAGCCGGGGGGCGGGAGATTTGGGAGAACATCGGGTCCTTCTGGATCTCTTTGCCCCATTCTCTTAAGAGGATCGTCTTGTAGGGAAGAGGGGACCTCCGGAAGAACCGCTCGGGGATCCCGAACCGATAGATGATATGGCCGGCGCCAGCGATCACGACGATCGTCTTTCCCTCTCCCTCGGGAGAGCTTAGAAAGTTCGAGAGGGTTTCGGCCATCCCTTCATCCCAGAGGACCTGGGCAAGATAGAACCGTTCGAAATCTTTCGCCAGTCCGCCTTCGTGACCCCGGTAGATGGATTCGATGTAGCTGCGGTGGAGCGGGTGGCCAAGGTCCATCTCCGGAAGGCCCTTCCTCTCTTCTTCCGAAAGGCTATCGATTCCTCCCTGGGCGGCTTTCCTCACCAGTTCCCTCGGGACATTGAGGGCAAGGACCTTGAGACCCCGGTCCCTCGCCTCGTCGAGGAGGCCTTTGTAGAGCCGATAATCCATCCCCCACGTGGTCTCCCACTCTATCTGGCGGAGAAACTCCTCCTCGCTGAGAAGCCCCTTGGTCCACCGATCGAGGAGGGGTTGTTGGGGCCTCTGGAACATCTCCATGGCGATGACGACCGCTTTTCCCTGGTCCACAAGCGCCCGGATGATCCTCCTCTGGATCTGGTGATGCTCCATCTGATCGTGGGATTCTCCGGTGAAGATCACCCTTGCCCCTCGCAACTCTTCCATCAATTGCGGAAAGGAGAGCCTCCCGCCATCCGAGAGCCTGAAGATCTCCTCCGCATGAGGGGGAGGGGGGTTAAGCGAGATCTTCGCAACCCAGGAAGGGGGAGAGGGTTTCAAACAACTGAGAAAGAGGAGGGGAAGAAAGGCGGTGAGGAGAAGGCCCGGGGATTTCATTAAATTCATTATAACATCCTCGGATAGACCACGGGTAGTCGAAGGAGGAGGCCTCTCCTTGAAGGCCGAGGGGAATTATGATATCCATCTTTTGAAGTCGCCCTCGGAGGAGAGAAGGATATGAGAAAGGGGCTGTTCGTGATCGGATGGGTTTGCTTCATCCTCTTGGGAGGGGGGAGCTTTGCGATCGGTCAGACCCCTCCGGGCCCATCTGAAGGGGTTTCCCTACAGAGATCCCAGGAAACCGTCAGGGCTTTGACCGAGAGGATCGCGACCCTTGAAGCCACCCTCTCCCAACTTTACACCGAGGTGGAGGCGCTTCGCAACGCCTTGCGGAGCCTCCAGATCCGACCTCCCCTGACCTCTTATAAACTACCGCGGGAGGTGACCCTATGCGGGGAGAGGATCCCTCTCGAAGAGCGATCGGTCTGGGAAAATCTCGACCGGGAATTCCTCATCGCCCTCGACAACCACGCCCAGATCCTCCTTTGGATGAAACGGGCCAGGCGGTACTTCCCGTTGATCGAAAAACGGCTCAAGGAGATGAATCTTCCCAGCGATCTCAAGTATGTCACCATCGTTGAGAGCGCTCTCAGACCCTATGCGGTCTCCTCCGCCGGAGCGGCTGGGATTTGGCAATTCATTCCAACGACAGGGGAGAAGTATGGGATGAGAAGGACCAAGGGGCTTGACGAGCGATTCGATTTTTTCAAGGCCACCGAAGGGGCCTTGAATTATCTGAAGGCGCTCTATGAGGAGTTCGGAAGCTGGTCCCTAGCCTTGGCGGCCTACAATGCCGGGGAAAAACGGATACGACAGGAGATCGACCTTCAGAAAACCACCCGTTACTACTCTCTCGATCTCCCCCTTGAGACCGAACGATATGTCTACAAGATTGCGGTAGCCAAGCTGATCCTCTCCGATCCCGGAAGGTTCGGTTTCCATCTGGACGAGGAGGACCTCTATGAGCCTCTCCGTCTGGAGCGGGTCCAGATCGAGCTATCGCAACCTCTCCCCCTGATCGAAGTGGCCAAGGCCATCGGAGCTTCCTACAAAGAGGTCAAGGAGATGAACCTCCACTTTTCGGCGGAGTCCATTCCCACGGGTCACCACTTTCTCAATCTGCCCCAAGGGACCTCGGAGCGGTTCCTGGGCTTCTTCTCCCAGTGGCAAAAGGAGGTTCAAAGGAAATAGGCCCGTTGGTCGGGTTGAATTTCTTGGCGAAAAGGCCTATCCTTGTTTCCGGAGGTTGTCGTTCCGTGCCAGAGAAGGAGAAGATCCTGATCGTCGAAGACGAATCCCTCGTTCGGGATATGGTGGCCTCCTATGTGACCCAGTTGGGATTCGAAGCCGTTACGGTTCAAAACGGCCTGGAGGCATTGGAACGATTGAGACAGGAGGCCTTCACCATCTTGCTCACCGACATCAAGATGCCGGGGATGGACGGTTTTGGGTTGATGAGGGAGGTCCGATCGGAATTTCCGGAGATTCCCATCGTTGCCATGACAGGCCATGGGGCCTCCTACACCTTTACCGATGTGGTCGAAGCAGGGGCGACGGATTACCTGACCAAGCCCTTCACCCTGGATGAGCTCAGGGCCAAGTTGAATCGGTTGCTCCGGGAGAAGGGCCTTCTCCGAGAGTTGCGACAGAAGTCGATGGAATTGGAGAGGGCGAACGAAGACCTCAAGCGGCTTGACAACCTGAAATCCCTTTTTGTCTCGAGCGTCTCTCACGAGCTCCGGACCCCCCTCACCGTCATCAAGGAATTTATCTCCCTGATGCTCGAAGGACACGGGGGCCCCTTGACGGAGGACCAGAAGGAATATTTGGGGATCGCCCACAAGAATATATTGCGGCTGACGAACCTCATCGATACCCTCCTCGATTTTTCGAGAATCGAATCCGGCAAAGGCCTCCAGTTGAAATTTGAACCCGCCCGGCTGATCGAGGTGGTGGAAGATGCCTCGATGACGCTCGCCCATACCCTCGAAGAGAAGCGGATTGCCCTCGAGAACCGGATCGATCCGGAAATCCCCCTGGTGTTGATCGATCGGAACCGTCTGGTGGAGGTCTTCATCAACCTTCTCAACAACGGGATCAAGTTCACCCCGGCCGGGGGGAAGATCACGATCGATACGCGAGGGGTCACCGAAAGGCGGGACTATCTGAAGGTGGTGGTGAGCGATACGGGGATCGGGATTCCCCCGGAGGATCTGCCGCGGATCTTCGACCGATTTTACCAGGGCCAGACCGGGGTCTCCATGGGGTCGGGTCTGGGTCTGGCGATTACCAAAGAGATCATCGAGGGACATCGGGGGGCCATCCATGCGGAGAGCCGTCTGGGGAGCGGGACCAACATCGTCTTCACCCTTCCTCTCCTTCAGGTGGGCAACATTTTTCGGCTCTTGATCGAGCCGATGTTGAACGAGGCCGAGCGAGACGGGCTCTCCTTTTCGGTCATCCAGATCCGATTGTGGGATCCGAGGCTCAAGCGGGAGCTCCTGTTGAGTCACGAGGTCTTGGGGAGCGTCAAGTATGCCATCCAGAAGATGGTCCGGACGGTCGACATCGTCGTTCCCTTCTCAGGCCATCTCATCTACCTCTTCAGCTTCATCGACGATCGTCTGGCCAGGGAGATCGGTGAAAGGATCCAAGTCAAACTGACCCAAGGGGGATATCTCCCCAAGGGGGCGGAGGTCCAGTTTAAAACCTATTCTTTCCCCCAGGATGCCCTTTCGAAGGAGGACTTCCTCAAGGGCTGTCGGCACCTCATCAAGGCGGAGTGACCGGAGAGGTGAGCCTGGGGAAAGGGAACGAGGGATGCCACTCATCCCCAAGTCTTGAGGGGGCGACGATGCGGAACTTACTTTTGTGCTTGGGTTTCCTCTTCCTTCTCCTGTCCTGCGAGGGGAGGCCCTCCTCTGCCCCGAAGGAGCCGCCCGCCGGACCCCCGCCCAAGGTGGTGGTGGAGAAGGAGAAGGTGGAGAAGATCGAGCCGCTTCCTCCTGAGGTGAAGATCCGATTGAAGCGGGACGGTAAGGAGAATTACTCTTGGGAGATCACCGGCTCGGATGTCAACGAGATCCTCAAGATCAACGAGAGGCTGAAGAAGAGCTTGGGTGGGGAATCCCAGCGGTGAAGGTCGGACGGCGTCGAGGCCCACCCCTTGGCGTGATCCAACGGCCGTCGAAGGGCTTTCGATCCTCCACTCCCATAGAAGGAGGCGCTGAAGAAGGATGGATGCATTTTTGGATCAGTTCTTTAAAGATCTCCCTTTCGGGCTCGGGGTCGCATTGCTCGTCTTTCTCGGGATCCTGCTGGTCATCTGGCTGCTCCTCCCGCTCTGGGTCCTCTTCATTCAGTGGAATACCG
This sequence comes from Thermodesulfobacteriota bacterium, assembly GCA_026415035.1. Taxonomy (NCBI): domain Bacteria; kingdom Pseudomonadati; phylum Thermodesulfobacteriota; species Thermodesulfobacteriota bacterium. Next base: position 97,752 of record JAOAHX010000002.1, read on the forward strand.
CCAAAATCCGCGACGAGATTCGAAGGCTGGCCGATCTGATGGAAGAAGGAGCTTGGGATGTGCAGAGGAAACCTCTCTCGGGGCCGAAGGATTAGTCTCTGCCTCTGTTTGGGATGGCTTTTTTCAACCTCCCTCTCTTTTTCCGAGTCCCTTCCGAAGGTCCCTTTATACATCCATGGATGGGAAATATGGGTGGAAGTCGCCCGAAGGCCGGAAGAAAGGGCGAAGGGGTTGATGGGAAGAAGGCATCTGGGAGAGGATGAGGGGATGCTCTTCGTCTTTGAAGAAGAGGGGTACCATAGCTTCTGGATGAAGAATACGCTCATCCCGCTCAGCATCGCCTTCATCGACAAAGACGGGCGGGTCGTCAAGATCGCGGACATGGAACCCCTGACCCTGACGTCCCATACCCCGCCCAAGCCGATCCTCTATGCCCTTGAGATGAATCGGGGATGGTTCAAAAAGAGAGGGGTGAGGGTGGGGGATGTGGTGAGATTTTCGAATTAATCTTCCCCCAACCAGCAATAGAGGCAGAGCTTCTCCCGCGGGAGGCCGATGGCCTCCACCATGTCTTCGATCCTCTGGTATCTCAGCGTCGTGGCCCCGAGTTCCTTACGAATCCATTCGACCATCCGTTCATAGCTTTTCGATCGGGGGTCGGTGTACTCCCTCACGTCTTCCACCTCCCGGCCTTCGATCGCCTCAATGGCCTTCCGGGCGACCAGTTCTTTGGTGGAACGGGTCGACAGGGCGAACCGGCAGGGGAAGAGCAGGGGCGGACAGGCCGGTCGCACGTGGACCTCCCTGGCCCCCGAATCCCAGAGCTTTTTAATCGTATAGTTTTTCAGCTGGGTCCCCCTCACGATGGAGTCTTCGCAGAGGACGATCCGGTTTCCCTCGATCACCGACCGGACGGGGATGAGTTTCATCGTGGCGACCAGATCGCGGATCTCCTGGGAGGGAGGGGTGTAACTCCGTCCGTAACCGGGGGTGTATTTTACCAAAGGTCTGCGGAAGGGGAGACCCGATTCCATGGCATATCCGATGGCATGGCCCACCCCGGAATCGGGAACCCCTGCCACAAGGTCGGCCTCGATCTCGTCCCTTCGGGCCAGCGCCCTTCCACACCGCTCCCGGACGAGCTCCACGCTGATGCCTTCGTAAGCCGAAGCCGGATACCCGGTATAGATCCAAAGAAAGGCACAGACCCGCTGCCTCTTCTGGCCTTTCGATACCTCCTCGAGCCCAGATTTTCCGACGAAGACGACCTCCCCGGGGTCAAGATATTTTTTGATTTGAAACCCCAAGTTGAGGAAGGAGCAAGTTTCGGTGGCGATGGCATATTCCCCCTCCCTCTCTCCCACCACCAGAGGGGTGCGACCCAGCCGGTCGCGGGCCGCATAAATCCCCTCCCTCTTCAGGAGGAGGAGGGAGGCGGAGCCTTCGATCCGGTCATAGACGGCCTCGATCCCTTCCAGGAGGGTGCGCCCCCGAGTGATGAGCTTGGCAATCAATTCCACCGAATTGATGCCACCGCTTGACATCTCGCCGAAGGTCTCTCCCTCTTTCAGGAGTTCGGAGGCCAAATCCTTTACATTTTCGATGAGCCCTGCCATGACGATGGCGAAATGGCCAAATTTGGATCCGATGATCAGGGGCTGTGGATCTCGATCGCTGATCACCCCGATCCCCATGGTGCCCCTCATCTGTTTATAATCGTCATAAAATTTGGATTTGAACTGGCTCTTTCGGATATCGTGGATGGAACGATAGAACCGCCTGCCCAGGACGGCCATCCCCCCATATTCGGTTCCCATATGGGAATGATAATCGGTCCCGTAAAGGAGGGTGTCCGCGCAATGCCTCTTCATGATCACCCCGAAAACCCCGCTCATGCCTTTCCCTCAGAAGAAGGCCTCTTGAAGCTCCATGAAGCCCATAACCGAACCTTTTTCCGTTGTCAATGAGCGGAGACCCTCCGCCAATTCCCATCGCTCCGTTTCCAGATCCGATTTGATTTTTTCTCCGGAGAGATTAAAATGGGTCTTATAGGGAGGTTCACGGTTTCCAAGAGGGATGGACGAGGATGAGCGAGGTGCGTTTGACGGCCACGGTGAAGAAGGCGGGCTGAGCGGCCAAGATCGGTCCAGAGGATCTGGATCAGATCCTAAAGGCCTTGCCCCTTCCGAAGGATCCGAGGGTGCTCGTCGGATTGGAGACCTCGGACGATGCGGGGGTGTTCCAGTTGACCGAGGAGATCGCGCTGGTCCAGACCGCGGATTTCTTCACCCCCATTGTCGATGATCCCTTTGCCTTTGGCCAGATCGCCGTGGCCAATGCCTTGAGCGATGTCTATGCCATGGGCGGCACGCCTCTGACCGGGATGAACCTGGTGGCGTTTCCGATCAAAACGATGCCCTCTTCCGTTTTGAGAGAGATCCTCCTCGGGGGGCTATCCAAGATGAACGAGGCGGGTGTGGCCTTGGTGGGGGGGCATTCCATCGAGGACCCGGAGATCAAATACGGCCTGGCCGTTACGGGAACGATCGACCCCAGAAAGATTCTCACCAACGCCAAGGCCGAGGTCGGGGACCGTTTGGTCTTGACCAAACCCCTCGGCACAGGCATCATCGCCACGGCCCTCAAAGGGGGGATGGCCTCTGAGGAGGCGGTGAGGAAGATCATCCGGAGCATGAGCACGCTGAATCGAGAGGCTTCCGAAAGGATGATCCAGTTCGGGGCCCACGCCTGTACCGATATCACGGGGTTCGGTCTGATCGGCCATGCCCTCGAGATGGCCACCGCCAGCCGGGTCGGCCTCGTCCTCCGGTCCGAGGCGATCCCGGTCTTTCCGGAGGCCCTCGAATATGCCCGGTGTGGCCTCGTCCCTGGTGGGGCCCAAGCGAATCGGCAGTTCTTCTCTTGCAAGGTCGAAAAAGCAAGGGGTGTCTCGGAAATCCTCTTGGACCTCCTTTATGATCCCCAAACCTCCGGAGGGCTTCTCATCTCCCTCCCAGGGGATCAAGCAGAGGGGCTCATAAACGCATTGAAGACGCAAGGACACCTCGAGACGGCTCTCATCGGGGAGGTCGTGGCCGAGCCCGAGGGGAGGATCCTCCTCGTCTGATCTTGTGGAACCGCCCCTTTCCGCCTTATATTGAATTTAAACGGGCATTGAAAGGGAAGCCAAAAAGGGGAGTCGGTCGAGCCGAGTAACCCAAGAGGCGAAGCCCAGGGGGACGTGAGGATTATGGAAATCGAAGTCAAACTCTTCGCGACCTTGAGGGATTACCTTCCGAAGGGAAGCGGCAGGTTTTCGTGCCGGCTGGAGATCGACGGGCAGACGACGGTTCAGGACGTTTTGGATCGGTTGAAGATCCCCGAGGAGATTCCCAAAATCATCCTGGTCAATGGGGTCCACGGCAAGAAAGGGCAACTGTTGAAGGCAGGGGATGTGGTTTCGATCTTCCCTCCGGTGGCGGGCGGGTGATTTCTTCGGGGGAATCGGCCGGGAAGCCCTCAGCCCAGCCTTTCGAAACGACGTTATTGGCTGCCCTTTCCTTTAAGCTCCTCGATCTTCTTCTTCAGGCGTTCGGCCTGGTCCGCCTTGGGATTCAAGGTCAGCGCCTTCTCGTAGAACTGTCGCGCCTTTTCCCATCGACCCAATTTGAAATATCCATCTGCCAGATGTTCGGTGATGATGGGATCGTCCGGAGACAACTGGTTGGCCTTTTCCAACTCCATCACCGCACGTTCGTAATCCCCGAGCTTGAAATAGACCCACCCTAAACTGTCCGTGATGTAGCCGGTATTGGGTTTCAGGACCATGGCCCTTTCGATCATCCGAAGGGCCTCTTCCAGATGGATCTCCTTTTCGGCATAAGAATAGCCGAGGTAGTTGAGGGCATCGGCATGGTCGGGATCGAGGCGCAACACCTCCTTCATCTGGGCGACCATCTTCTCAAACTCTCCCATCTTGTCGTATAGGGCGCCCAGCTGATAGAGGAGGTCGATGTTCTCTGGATGATGGGAGAGCCCCCGTCGGATCGTTTCGAGGGCCTTGGTGAGCTGCTCCTCCTTTTCGTAAAGGGCGGAGAGGAGGAGATAGAGCTCCACGGCCTTGGGCTTGGCCTGGAGGGCCTCCTCCACCACCTGGATGGCCTCTTCCCCTCGCTTCTGTTTATTCAGGGCGTGGACGATGCTTCGCCGGGCGTCGACGAAGAATTCCGATTCGGGGGGGATCTTCTTGAGTTCTTGGACCGCAAGGTCGGTCATCCCCTGCTCTCCGTAGGCCACCCCCAAATAGTAACGGACCCGATCGTCCCCCGGGGTGGCGCCGAGGACGAATTGGAATTCGAGGATGGCCTGGTCCGGTTTTCCCTGTTCGAGATGGATGAGGCCGATCTTGGTCCGGAGATTGAGATCCCCCGCGCTCGATCTCTTGAGTTCTTGAAATTGGCTTAAGGCTTCGTCCAGTCTCCTCTCTTTAAGGTAGGTTTGGGCCAGCCGGTTCCTTGCCGGCTTGTGATCGGGGTGGAGGGCGAGGATCTTCTGGTAAACCTCTTGGGCCTTGGCGATTTCGTTACGGATCTCATAAACGATCCCGAGGTCCATCAGGGCGGGCAGGTATTGGGGGTCGACGGCCAGGGCCTTCAAGAGATACTCTTCTGCCTTTTCGAAGGATTTGACCTCGGCGTAGAGCCTGCCGAGAGAATAAAGCGCCATCAGGGAATTGGGTTCGAACGTGAGAAACTGGAGAAGCGAGTGGATCGCCTGGGGATAGTCCTGCTTCTCGGCATAGAGGGAGCTGAGGTAGAGATAACTTTCGCGATGGTGGGGGGCAAGCTCGGTTGCTTTTCGATAGGCCTCAATGGCAAGGTCCGTCTTCTTCATGGAGGCATAGACCCCGCCCAAGAGGAGATAGGCGGAGAGCTCTGAGGGGTTGAATCGGAGAGCGGCCTGACACTCTTCGATCGCCTCCTGCATCCATCCCTTGTAGATGTAGAGGGAGGCGAGCTCCACCCGGAGCGCGGGCTCCCTCTCATCATAGGCGATCGCCTTGCGGATCTCCTCGATGGCCTCCTCCAGTTTTCCCTCCTTGAACCTGAGCTGGGAAAGCAGAAAATGGTAGTAGGCGCGTGGCTTGGGAGAAATCGGTCGGGGTTGGGGAAGAACCTGTCCTTGAGGAGGGGAGGTGGGCTGAAGGGAGATCGCTTCCCTGCCGCCCGCACAGGACGAGAAGAAGACCATCCAGAGGGTCACGAGGACCCATTTGGCCGTCCCAGCTCTCATAGTCCCTTCATAACACCGTTTCGATAAGGCGTCAATCGGGCGGGGCCGAGGCATTCAGCCGGGGGCGTCGCTTCCGGGGGGACTTCAAGGGATCTCTCTTTTCAAATCGGTAGAGGGTCCGGGGGTTGACCTTCAAGATCTCCGCGGCCATCTTTTTGTTCCCTTGGGTTTGCTTCAGCACCTGGGTGATATACTCGGATTTGATCTCCTCGAGCGATTTCTGATGCTGGATCCCCCGGCGGATGAGACGGGAGGTCCCTTGGATGAGATCCGCGGGGAGATCTTGAGGGGTCAACACCTCCCCCTCCGCCATGATGACCGCCCTCTCGATCGCATTCTCGAGTTCCCGGACATTTCCAGGCCAGTCATGGTCCATGAGGAGGGCCATCGCTTCTTTCGAAATGCCTTTGAGGCCCTTTCCGGCCTCCTTCGCATAGCGTTCGAGAAAGTGATAGGCGAGCAGCGGGATGTCCTCCTTCCGGTCCTTCAAGTCAGGGAGGAAGATGGGGAAGACATGGAGACGGTAGAAGAGGTCTTCCCTGAACTCGCCCCGCTTCATTTTGGCCTCGAGGTTTTCGTTGGTGGCGGCGATGACGCGCACATCGACCTTGATCCTCTCGGCGCTTCCGATCTTCATCACCTCTTTTTCTTGGAGGACCCTCAACAGTTTCACCTGAACCGAAGGCAGGATCGTCGAGATCTCATCGAGAAAGAGGGTTCCTCCGTTGGCCTCCTCAAAAAGCCCCTTTTTGGTCTGGACCGCACCGGTGAAGGCCCCCTTGACGTGGCCGAAGAGCTCGCTCTCCACCAGGGTCTCGGGGATGGCCCCGCAGTTGAACGGGATCATGGGGCCTTGGGCCCTCGGACTGTTATAATGGATGGCTTTGGCCACCAGTTCTTTTCCGGTCCCGCTACCTCCGTAGAGGATCACCGTGCTGTTGCTCGGGGCCACTTTTTCGATGAGGGAGAAGACCTTCTGCATATTGGGGCTCTTCCCGATGATCTGGGAAAACTCAAACTTCTTTCTCACCTCCAATCGCAGGAGGCGGTTCTCTTGGAGGAGGCGGTTTTCCTGAAGGACTTTGGCGATGCGGAGCTGGAGGTCCCTCAGATCCACAGGCTTGGTGATGTAGTCGTTGGCGCCGGTTTTCATCGCCTCGACCGCCGTTTCGATCGATCCGTAAGCCGTCATCATGATGATGGGGATTTCGGGCCGGATCCCTTTGAGGACCCGGAGAAGTTCCATCCCGTCCATCTCTGGCATCATCAGGTCGGTGAGGATGAGGTCGAAGATTTCTTTGTCGACCTTTTCGAGGGCCTCCTGACCGTCTTTGGCCACCTCGACGGTGTATCCCGCCATCTGGGTTAAGCCCCTCTGAATGATCTCCCGGAGGAAGGCCTCGTCATCGACGACCAAGATCTTTAAGGGCTCCATGGTGTGTCTCTCACAAGATCCTTTTTAGCAAAAAAAGGAGGGGGAATCAACTGTTCCGGAGGCCCTTCCCTCCGACGAAGGGTTGACTCCCGCCGATTTTCTTATAAAATAAAAGGACATATGAAGGAAGAGCGGATCCTGATCGTAGACGATGAAGAGGTCATCTGCAACGTATTGGAGCGAAGGCTGATCAAGGAGGGCTACCTCTGTGTCACCGCCCATAACGGAAAGGAGGCCCTCAGCCGTTTCTATAAAGAGAATTTCTCCCTGATCATCTCCGACATCAAGATGCCCGAGATGAACGGGATCGAGCTGTTGCAGAAGGTGAAGGCCATCGATCCCAAGATGAAGATGATCATGGTGACGGCCTATCCGGAGATCGATCTGGCCGTCAATGCGATGAAATTAGGGGCCTACGATTTCATCATCAAGCCGGCCGACCTCGATTTGATCGTGATGAGCGTGAGAAAGGCCCTTGAAAGCAAGCGGCTCGAAGAGGAGATCGAGGCCTATCAGAACCGACTGGAAGAACTGGTCGAGGAGCGGACCCTCAAGCTCCAGCAGGCCTACCGGACCCTGAAAAAGGCCCATCTCGATTCGGTCAAGGTCCTGGCCGAGGCGATCGATGCCAAAGACCCCTACACCCGGGGCCATTCCGACCGCGTGAAACGGATGAGCCTCGCCATTGCCCGGCACTTGGGATTTTCAGAGGTCCGTCTCGAAGCCCTGGAGTACGGCGCCCTGCTTCACGATATCGGGAAGATCGGGATCAAGGACGAGGTCCTTCAGAAACAGGGGCCCCTCACCGAGGAGGAATACGAGTATATCCGGGAGCATCCGCTGATCGGGGTGAAGATCGTCGAGGGCGTCGAATTCTTCAAGGACAAGATCCCCATGATCCGGCACCACCATGAATTTTACGACGGGAGCGGGTATCCGGATGGACTTCGGGGAGAAGAGATCCCTCTCGAGGCGAGGATCATCAGCCTGCCGGATGCCTTCGACGCCATGACCAGCGTTCGCCCCCATCGCGGGGTGATGCCCCTCCAGGATGTCCTTGCGGAGCTGGAACGCTGGAAGGGCAAACAGTTCGACCCCCTGGTTCTGGAGATCTTCCTCTGCGAGAAGATCTACAAGATTTGAGAGCCTTTTCCGCGACCGGAAGATGCCAGCCAATCTCACCCCTCAATATTTGGAAGCCGAGGCCAAGTTCAAGCAGGCCAAGTCGATCCCGGAGAAGATTAAGGCCCTTGAGGTGATGCTGGCGGTCATCCCAAAGCACAAGGGGACGGAGAAGCTTCGGGGACAACTCCGGGCGAAGATGGCCAAGCTTAAAGAGGAGCTCCACAAGAAACCCGCCGTCAGCAGGGCCGAGCAGGCCTTTAACGTGAAGAAGGAAGGGGCGGCCCAGGTCGTCCTGCTCGGCCTGCCCAATGCGGGAAAATCGACCCTCTTCACCCATCTCACCCACGCCCCCTCCGAGGTCGCCGATTATCCCTTCACGACCCAGAGACCGATCCCAGGGATGATGCGGTTTGAGAACATCCAGATTCAGTTGGTCGACACCCCGCCTCTTCAGCTCGACCGGGTGGAGCCGGGATTCCCCAACCTCGTTCGGAGCGCGGATGGCCTCCTCTTTGTCCTCGACCTGACCGATGATCCGGTCTTCCAGATGGAGGTGATCCTCGAGGAGCTCGGCCGGATGCGGGTCGTGGCGGCCGACCGGCAACCCCCAAGCCCCCTGGAGTTAGGTTGGGTGTTCAAGCGGGGGATCCTCATCGGAAACAAGGCCGATCTCGGGGCCGCCGCCGAGGGATACCGCTCGCTCCGAGACCGTTTCGAACGGGACTGGCTGATCCTTCCGGTCTCGGCCAAGATGGAGATGAATTTCGAGGAGCTGAAGAAGGAGCTCTATCGCCGCCTCGACATCCTCCGAGTCTACACCAAGGCCCCGGGCAAGGATCCCGACCTGACCGAACCCGTCATCCTGAAAAAGGGGAGCACGATCGAAGACGTCGCCCTTTCCATCCACAAGGATTTTGCAGCCAAACTGAGGTATGCCCGGGTCTGGGGATCGGGGAAATTCGATGGCCAGATGGTGAAACGGGACTATGAGGTGTGCGAGGGCGATGTGATCGAGTTACACATCTAAACTCCAAGGTCTCCTCCCGAGGGGGAATCCGGAGGAAGAAGACCATTTGATGACGAGAAGAGATCTTTTAAGATGGATGAGAGGGCTTCCTCTCTTCCTTGGTTTTCCCTTTTCTCTCCAGAAGGTCGTGGCCTCCTCGGCCTTTCCAGAGAAGGAGAAGAGGGTTTCCATCGCAGAACATTTCTCCGGAGAGGAGCTTTATTATGAAATCGGGTTCTGGCTCTTTAAAAAGGCGGCCTGGGGGAGGTTGAGCTTCAGAGAGACGGAGAAGAAAGGGCGCTATCTGGCCACCCTTCAGGGGGAGACCATGGGGGTGATGGGGTTGGCCACCGGGTACAGGGTCGATACCTACCGTTCCCTGATGGAGGAGGTGGAGGGCGGGAGACGCCTTCGGGCGATCTCTTTCGAGGAGGACGTTCGGATCGGAGAGAGGTTGAGAAGGCGAACCCACCTTTTCGATTATCAGAGGAGGAAATGGATCCGGATCAGGAGGAAGAAGGACGGGACCCTTGTCAAAACGGAAGAGGAAATCCCTCAGGGGCAACACTATGATGACTTTTTGACCGCCTCTTATAATTTCAGATTCGGGGTTTACGGAGAGATTGAGAGGGGCAAAAGGTTCACCGTCCCGACCTTTCCGAAAAAGGGGGCCTCCCGTTATGAGGTGGTGGTCGCCGGTCGAGAGGAGGAGGAGAGGCGGAGGAAGGCTGAAAAGAACAGGGAGGGGAAGGAGTACTATGTGACCCTTGCCCTCGATCCTGAAATCACCCATTCGAAGGAAGGGATCGTCGAGGGGTGGCTCTCGAAAGACCTCTATCCGGTCGAGGGGAAGATCCGGGATGTGATCCTCTTTGGAGACGTTACGGGGAGGCTCACCCACAAAACGCGGGTCCCTTGAGGGTTTCTGGGGAGGAGAGCCCCGAGGCCTTCAGGCCCGCCCTTCGAACTGGGAAACAGGGCCATGGATACTTCGTCACGCTACTTCCGGATTCGGAGAAAAGACATTGCCTATTTTAAATTCATCATCGAATCACACGAGGGGATGGCCGTCGTGAGGACCCTCGATCCCGGGCAGGCGATCGTGGAATTGATGATCGCCCCGGGTTGGGAAGAGGACGTCGAGAGGGTCCTGGGAGGTTTGGCCAAGGAGATAGCGATCGAACCTCTGCCTCCCTTTATCGAGACTCGAACCTTTTCGGAACGTAAGGTTGGAGGTGGCCTGGAGGGGAACGATGCTTAGCCCTGACCTTCCCTTTGAAAAAATCTTGAAAGAGTCGCTGAGGCATGGAGGGGACTTTGCCGACCTCTATTACGAACAGACTTATTCAGTGGCCATCATCTGCGAGGAGGACCGGATTGAGAAGATGATCTCGGGACATGACGTCGGGGTCGGGCTTCGGGTCCTCTTCGACCAAAGGACCTTTTACGGTTTTACCAACCGCCTTCAAGAGGAGGACCTCCTCCATCTGGCCCGGGTGGTCCACCGGGCCATTCAGGAAGACCGGGCAGGGGGCCTCTACCCCCTGCTCCATCCCGCAGGGCCCTCCCTCTCGGCCCCCTCTTTTCCTCCCTCCGTTTCAACCGTTCAAAAGGACCCGAGGTCGGTGGTCGTGGAAGAGAAGGTGGCGATGGTCAACCGGGCCAACGCCCTTGCCCGGCGGCTCGATCCGAGGGTGAAGCAGGTCAGGGTCCTCTACCGGGATGTGAGCCAGCGAATTTCGATCGCCAATTCCGAAGGCTCATGGATAGAGGGGGAGAGAATCGGGACGGTCTTCTCCGTTCAAGTGGTCGCCTCCCAAGACGGTCTCCTCCAGACCGGATACGAGCCGGTGGGCGGCACGAAGGGTTTTGAACTTTTCGACGAAATCCCACCCGAAACCGTGGCGGAGGTGGCGGCCAGGAGGGCCTTGAGGATGCTCTCCGCCAGGAAGGCCCCCATGGGAAAGATGACGGTCGTTCTTTCGAGCGAGGCCGGGGGAACCATGATCCATGAAGCGGTCGGCCACGGACTGGAGGCCGACCTTGCGCAGCAGGGCCTCTCCGTCTATTCGGGCAAGTTGGGGGAGAAGATCGCCTCCTCCCTGATCACGGTCGTGGACGATCCCACCCTGCCCCACCGAAGAGGTTCTTATGCCTTCGACGACGAGGGGGTTCTCTCCCGGCGGACCGTCCTGGTGGAGGAGGGGGTATTGAAAAATTATCTTTACGATCGTCTCAGTGCCCTCCGGGACGGAAAGACCTCGACCGGAAATGGCCGAAGGGAATCCTATCAGGCGAAGCCGATCCCGAGGATGAGCAACACCCTCATCCTGCCCGGGAAGACCAAACCCGAAGCGATCATCCGGTCCGTGGAGCGCGGGCTTTTCGTGAAGAAGATGGGAGGGGGGCAGGTGAACACGGTCAATGGCGATTTCGTTTTCGAGGTGAGCGAGGGCTACCTGATCGAAAAAGGCAGTCTCGGTGAGCCCGTTCGGGGGGCGATCCTCATCGGCAATGGCCCTCAGATCTTAAAAGAGATCGATATGGTGGGAGACGATTTGGGATTCGGGATCGGCACCTGTGGAAAGGATGGCCAGGGGGTGCCGGTGGCCGATGGCCAGCCCACGCTTCGGATTCCAGAGATCGTTGTCGGGGGGAGGGAGGAACCGGCCTCGAGGGAAAGATAGGGAGGTGCAAGACGTGGAAGGCCTCGGCTAACTCTCCGACCCGGGGCCCGGTAGCCTCTCCATTTTGACCTTGGAGATCCGCTGACCCACCATTTCAACGATGCGAAACCGTTTTCCTTCCACCTCGAGGGCCTCTCCAACGCTCGGTATTTTTTGCAGGGCAGACATGAGAAATCCACCCAAGGTTTCATACTCCGGAGATTCAGGCAAGACGATCTGATAGTCTTCTTTCAAATCCCTGAGGGTGATGGAGGGATCGATCAGGAAGGTCCCGTCTTTCAACGGGATCACCGGGCTTTCAGTGTCATGTTCGTCCCGGATCTCCCCCACGATCTCCTCCAGGAGGTCTTCGATCGTCACCAACCCGGAGATCCCCCCATATTCGTCCACGACCAGCGCCATGTGAGTCCTCCGCTTCTGCATCTCTTTTAAAAGGAGGCTGATGTTCATCGTCTCCGGCACGAAAAAAGGGGGCCTCAGAATTTTTCGGAGGTCGACCTCGCCGGTCTTGCCGTAGAGGGTGAGGAAGTCTTTCGCGTTGAGGATCCCTCGGATGTCGTTGAGCTCCTTCCCGTAAACGGGATAGCGGGAGAATTGTTCTTCCTCGATAAGGGCGAGGATCTCGCTGGGGGATCGGTCGATTTGGATGGCCACCATCTGGGTGTCCGGGACCATCACCTCTTTGACAGACATGTCGGCGAACTCGAAGACGCTCTGGAGGATCTTTTCTTCGGTGGGTTCGAAGATCCCGTGTTTGCCGGCCTCTTTGATCAAGAGTTTCACCTCCTCTTCCGTGATGTAGGCCCTCTCGCTGAAAGGTTTTCTGCCGAACGGGGCAAGGACCAGGGAGGTGCTGAAGGTGAGGACCCTGACGAAGAGGGAGGCGACCTTCGAGAAGGCCTCGATGGGCCTTGCGGTCCACAGGCCGATCGTCTCGGGATGGGCGAGGGCGACCGATTTCGGGACGAGCTCTCCCAGGATGACCGAGACGTAGGTGATGAGGATCACCACGATCCCGATGGCGATGGGTTCGGCCGCCAGAGAGATCGTCCCGATCGGAACCATCTGGAGGGCAGGTTTGATCACCTCGACGGCAGCCACCCCCCCGACCGCCGAAGCAAGGGCGCTCACCCCGGTGATGCCGATCTGAATCGTGGCCAGAAATCGGTCGGGATTTTCCTTCAGTTTGAGCAGGATATGGGCATTTTTCTTCCCGCTGGCCGCCAATTCCTGAACCTTGCTTTTTCGGGCGGTGACGACAGCGATTTCAGTGCCCGCAAGGTAGCCGTTGAGGAGGATCAAGAAGAGGATCAGGAGCCCTTCTCCGAGGAGTTCTTGCATAGCGACCCCCATCATGAAGTTGGAATGCGAAGGAGGAGGAAGCGTGGGAGAGAATTCCTTGGTGAGGTTCCATCGAGAGCGTCCAACCCCTTAGGAAGAGGAGACATCTTTCAAAAGCGGACCCGTTTGAGACGTTCGATGGCTTCTTGAAGCCTTGGCTCCGCTACGGTCAAGGCCATACGGATGTAACCCTCTCCAGCCTCCCCAAAGCCATTTCCCGGCGTGGCGACGATCCCGGCCTGTTCGATCAAGAGGGTTGCAAACTGGGAGGAGGTATATCCCCGAGGGACTTTGATCCAGAGGTAGAAGGTGGCCTTGGGAGGGTCCACCTCCAGGCCGATCTCCTGAAGGCCCTTGACCATGAGGTCCCTTCGGCCTTCGTAAATTCGCATGAGCTCGGGGATGGGTGTCTCATAGCGACTCAAGGCTTCGATCCCGGCCTCTTGGATGGCCTGAAAGAGGCCTGAATCGATATTGGTCTTGACCCGTCCCAACCCCGAGACAATGTCCGGGTTGCCCACGGCAAAGCCGATCCTCCAGCCGGTCATATTGAATGTTTTGGAGAGGCTGTGAAACTCGATTCCCACCTCTCTGGCTCCATCGATCTGGAAGAAGCTGAGGGGGCGGTACCCATCGAAGGCCAGTTCCGAGTAGGCGGCATCGTGGCAGACGATGATCCCGTATCGTTTGGCAAAGGCCACCACCTCCTCGAAGAAAGGTTTCTCGGCGATGGCGGCGGTCGGGTTGTTGGGATAGTTGAGGAAGAGGAGTTTGGCCCGCCCGGCCACCTCTTCTGGAATTTCGGAGAGTTTGGGGAGGAACCCGTTCTCTTTGAGGAGGGGCATGAAATAGGGGGTGCCCCCCGCAAAGAGGGTGGCCACCCGATAGACCGGATAACCCGGGCTTGGAACGAGGACGTAATCTCCTGGATCGACGAAGGCCAAGGGGAGATGGGCGATGCCCTCTTTGGTGCCGATGAGGGTGAGCACTTCGGTCGTGGGATCGAATCGGACGCCGAACCTCCTTTCGAACCACCGGGCCGCTGCGGTTCTGAACTCGATCATCCCCTCATAAGAGGGATAGTGGTGGTTTTTAGGATCCTGGATCGCTTCTTTCATGCGTTCGATGATGGGCTGCGGGGTTGAAAGATCGGGGTCTCCCACGCCCAGGTCGATTAAATCCATTCCCTTCTGCTTCATCTCCGCTTTCTTCTGGTCGATCTGGGCGAAGAGATAAGGGGGGATCTGTTGGATCCGTTTCGCCTTTTCGATTTTCATCCGCCGCCCTCCTTCCGATCCGGTTTCGATAGATGTATCCTAAGTTCCCTCGAAATTCAAGACGATCGGGACAGGCCTTTTGAGGGGGTCGTTATATTGACATCTTCCCCTTCGACCTATCATAATAGTTGTTTATCATGGTCGAAATCTTGCGATCCAGAAAACGGGTTCGTTCGCAACCCATCGCTCCGCCGATCGCCCTTCTCTTTCTCCTCCTCCTCAGCCTTTGGACCGGTTGCGCGAGCCAGGGAAAAGATCTTAAGACGATCAAGGGGGACCCCGAACTCCTCTATCGACAGGGGCTGGAGCGTTTCAACAAGAGGGATTACGCCGCAGCCCTGGAGATCTTCAATCAGATCAAATCGACCTTTCCCGACAGCCCGCCCTACACCCAATGGGCGGAGATCAAAGTCGGGGATTGCCACTTTTTCAAAAAGGAGTATGTGGAGGCCATCGCCGCCTACGAAGAGTTTAAAAAGACTCGTCCAACCCACGAAGACATCCCCTACGTCCTTTTTCAGATCGGGATGTCCTATTTCCACCAGATGCGGAGCCACGATCGGGATCAAACGTTCACCAAGAAGGCCCTTGCCAATTTCGAATATTTAGTGGCCAACACCCCCCCCAGCCTCTTCACCGAAAAGGCCCTCGAGAAGATCGAGCTCTGCAAGAAGCAGCTGGCCGATCATGAATTCTACATCGGTTCGTTCTATTTCAAGCAAGGGAGATTTCAGGCCGCGGCCTCCCGTTTCGAAGGCCTTTTGGAGAACTATCCCAAGTGGGTGGAGGCGGAAAAGACCCTCTACCTCCTCGGAAGATGTTATCTCGAACTCGACCAGTGGGAGAAGGCGAGGGTGATTTTTACAAGGCTCGTGGAGGAATATCCTAAAAGCCCCCACGCCAAAGAGGCCAGGACCTTTCTGAATCAATCGGAGGAGAGAGGCCGCCTCCTTCAAAAAGGAAAGGCGAAAGAGGCAAAGAGGAAGGAGAAGATCGAATCTTTCTCCCTCGTCAAGTACGAAGAAGAGGGAAGGCGACCCCTTGCCTTCGAAAGAACCCCGGTGGCTGTCTCCAAAAAGGAGACTTCTCCTCCCCCTTCCAAGCGACGAACCGAACGGACGGTTCCCCGAGGGGAGGAGAGGGAGCTCGCCCCGCCTAAAAAAGAGGAAGACGGAAAGGGGACGAAAGAGGCTTTGAAGATAGACCTTAAGCCCGAGGAGGAAAGGCGGGTGGCTGCCCTTCCACCTCCCGGGTTGCGGCCCGAACCGAAAGAGACGAGCCTGCCGGAGAGGGAGGCTAAACCGGGGTCAAGAGAGCTTCCCTTGGAGGGGATGGGAGAGCCCATCGACATCACCTCGGACCGCGTCGAGAGCTTTTCGAAGGAGAATCGGATCCTCTTCAAGGGGAATGTCGTCGCCCGGCAGAAGGACGTGGTGATCTATTCCGATTCGCTCGAAGCCCTGATCCTCGACGGTGGAAAGGGGATCGACAAGGTGATTGCCGGTGGGAACGTTAAGATTCAGCAGGGAGCCCGGATGGCCAGCTCGGAGAAGGCCGTTTTTCACAATCGAGATCAGAAGATCTTTCTCTCGGGAGATCCGAAGATGTGGGAAGGAGAGAATATGGTCACGGGCGAGGAGATCGTCTTCGATCTCGCCAAGAATCGGGTCGAGGTCCGGGGTGGGCCGGGGGGCAGGGGAAAGGTGAGGGTCCTGCCGGGTGGCGAAATGCCCATTCCCAAATAAAAATGAAAAGGCCGCGGGTGACCGACGATGTTCGATAGTCTCTCGTCAAAATTGGAGTCCATTTTTAAGAAGCTCCGGGGCCACGGAAAATTGACGGAGCAGAATATTCAGGAGGCCCTCAAAGAGGTGAGGGTCGCCCTTCTCGAAGCCGATGTAAATTTTAAGGTGGTGAAAGACTTCATCCAGTCCGTCCAGGCCAGGGCGATCGGCCAGGAGGTGATGGAGAGCCTGACGCCCGCACAGCAGATGATCAAGATCGTCAAGGAGGAATTGACCCATTTGATGGGCGGCCAGGAGCAGAGGATTCAGCTTTCCGGAAGCCCGCCCGTGCCGATCCTGCTGGTCGGACTGCACGGTTGCGGCAAGACGACCACTGCGGCCAAACTGGCCCGCTACTTCCAACAGATGAAGAAACGGCCCTACCTCGTCCCCGCAGATGTCTATCGGCCCGCAGCGATCGAGCAGCTTCAGAGATTGGGCGAGGAACTCAAGGTCGATTTTTACCGGCCGGGGCCCTCCCAAACCCCCGTCGAGATCTGCCTCAAGGCGAGGGAGGCAGCCCTTAAAGGTGGGTACGATCTGATGCTGGTCGATACGGCTGGGAGACTCCACATCGATGAAGCCCTCATGCTCGAATTGAAGGAGATCAAGACCCAACTCAAACCGAGGGAGGTCCTCCTCGTCGCCGATGCCATGACCGGGCAGGATGCCGTCAATGTGGCCAAAAGTTTCAATGAACGGCTGGGGATCGACGGGATCATCCTTACCAAAATGGACGGGGATGCCCGGGGAGGGGCCGCCCTTTCGATCAAGGCCGTGACCCAGAAGCCGATCAAATTTGTCGGGGTGGGCGAGAAGCTCGATGCCCTTGAGATCTTCCACCCCGACCGGATGGCCTCCAGGATCTTGGGGATGGGAGATATCCTCACCCTGATCGAGAAGGCCGAGGCCGCCTTCGATGAAAAGCAGGCCAAAGAGATAGAGAGGAAGATTCGAAAGGATGCCTTCACCCTCGAGGACTTTCGGGACCAGTTGCGGCAGATTCGCAAGATGGGCTCTCTCGAATCGATCCTAAGCATGATCCCGGGCCTGCCTAAGAGGATGAAAGGGCTGGCCGGCCTCGAGATCGACGAAAAAGAGCTGGGGAGAGTGGAGGCGATCATCAACTCGATGACCCCCGAGGAGAGGGCCAATTACACGATTATTAACGGGAGCAGGCGTCTCAGGATCGCGGCCGGCAGTGGAACGAGCGTCCAGGAGGTCAACCGCCTCCTCAAACAGTACGCCCAGGCCCGTAAGATGATGAAACAATTCACCAAGCTTAGCGGGAAGGGGATGGGAAGAGGACGCATGCCCTTCTTCTCATAGATCCCTCGGTTCAACACGGGTTGAAGCTCTGATGGTTTTTTAAGGACAATCCTTCGGAAGGAGGTGGGATCAAACCGCATGGCGACATCGATGAGATTGATGAGGTTTGGCAGCAAGAAGAGACCCTATTACCGGATTGTGGTGGCAGACCGCCGCTCCCCGAGAGATGGGCGTTTCATTGAACAGATCGGAACTTACGATCCTCGAAAGGACCCAGCGGAAGTCCGGATCAAGGAAGAGAAGGCCATCCAATGGCTGAAGCGAGGGGCTCAGCCCACTCCGACCGTCCGTCAGCTTCTGCTCCGCTCAGGGGTCACGAGCAGGCTGGGAGGGGAAAAAGCGGCTTAAAAAGGCTCTTCGCCTCGGCCTGACTCGGTAGGGATCTCTCCGGGAAGGAAGCAACGATAGGAGGTGGAAGGATGACGGGAAAAGAGCTGATCGAGTTTATCGCAAAGGCGTTGGTCGACCATCCGGAGCAGGTCAAGGTTTCTGAAGTGGAGGGCGAGAAGACCTCGGTGATCGAGCTTTCGGTCGCCAAGGAGGATTTGGGGAAGATCATCGGCAAGCAGGGCCGGACGGCGAGGGCGATCCGGGTGATCCTGGGGGCGGCCTCGGCCAATCTGGGGAAACGCTTCGTCCTCGAAATTATCGAATAGGCACCCATGGAGGAGGAGTTCCATCCCATCGGGAGGGTGATCAAACCCCATGGTGTGAGAGGCAAGGTCAAGATCGACTACTACGGGGAGACGGCCTCTCGTTTTCCTTATCGAAGGATCTTCATCCGAGACCTCACCGGAAAGCCGACCCCCTTCGAAGTCCTGGAGGTCATCCCTCACCCACCCCGGTTCATCCTGAAGCTGAAAGGGATCGAAACGATCGAGGAGGCCGAGCCGCTGCTCGGGAGGGAGGTCCTCCTCCCCCGCAGAGATTTTCCGCCGCTTCAAGAGGATGAATTTTACTGGTTCGAGATCATCGGAATGGCGGTGGAGACCGAAACAGGCAGAAGGATCGGAAGGGTGAAGGGAATCTTCCCGACCGGTGCCAACGACGTCTACATCGTCCAGGGAAAGAGGAGGGAGATCTTCCTGCCGGCCATCGAACCCGTCATCCGAGAGATCGATCGTCAGAAGAAGGTGATCCGGGTGGCATGGATGGAGGGGTTGTGGGAGGAAGAAGATGAGGTTTGACCTCCTCACCCTCTTCCCGGAGATGTTCACCTCGGTCTTCCAGGTCTCCATCTTGGGCAAGGCGATCGAAAGGGGAAGGATCCAGGTTCGAACGATCAACCTCCGGGATTTTGCCCAGGACAAACATCGCACGGTCGATGACACCCCCTACGGGGGAGGCCAAGGGATGGTGATGAAGGTCGAACCCATCGCCCGAGCGATCGAACAGGTCAAGGCCGAGGACCCTTCCACATGGGTGATCTACCTCACCCCTGAAGGAAAGGTGCTGACTCAGGAAAAGGTGAGGGAGCTGGCCTCCCGGAGCCACCTCCTTCTGCTCTGCGGGAGATACGAAGGAGTGGATGAGCGGGTCAGAGCGTTGTTCATCGATGAGGAGATCTCCATCGGAGATTATGTCCTTACCGGGGGAGAATTGGCTGCGATGGTGCTGATCGATGCCGTGGCCCGTCTGATACCCGGCGTTCTGGGATCAGCCCGTTCCGCCGAAGAGGACTCCTTCTCCCATTCTCTGTTGGAGTATCCCCAATATACCCGACCCCCGGACTTTAGGGGGCATCGAGTGCCCGAAGTCCTTCTTTCGGGGGATCACCAAGCGATCGCCCTCTGGCGAAGAAGGGAGGCCCTGAGGAGGACTTGGAGGCGGAGGCCGGACCTCCTGGGGAAGGCCACCCTGTCCGAGGCCGACCGGAAATTATTGGAGGAGATCAAGCTCGAAGAAGGAGGTCAACGGTAGGGGGGAAACGAGGCGATGGCGTCAAACCTCTACATCGGGTTGGTCCATTACCCGGTCTACGGGAAGAGGCGAGAGGTGATCGCGACCGCCGTCACCTCCTTTGACATCCATGACATTTCTCGGTGCGCCCGGACCTTTGGACTGGGAGGGTATTTTATCATCACTCCCCTTGAAAGCCAGATCGAATTGGTCCAAAGGATCCTCCGTCACTGGGACCAGGGCGAGGGGGCGCTCTATAATCCGACCCGAAAGGAGTCGCTCTCCCTCGTCAGGGTCTCTCGGAGTATCGAGGAGGCAGAGGAGGAGATTTATCGATGTCATCGGATGAGGGCGAGGACGGTTGCGACGGGGGCAAAACCCTATCCGGGGGCCGTTCCATTTGAGGCCCTGAAAGAGCTCCTCAAGCAAGGGGAGATCCCCTATCTTCTCCTCTTCGGAACGGGGTGGGGGTTGACCCAGGAGGTGAAGGAGCGGTGCGACTTGGTATTGGCACCCATCGAAGGGAAAGGTTATAATCACCTCTCGGTTCGATCCGCGGTGGCCATCATCTTGGATCGACTCCTGGGCGATCGTCCCAACCCTGACAGGGCTTCGCCTTCTGGAATCGGACCCAGGGGATGATCCCAGGCTAAACCCTATTCCCTCGCGAAGGTCGCCTTCGCGTTTTGCAGGAGATTGGAAGGGAGAGTCGTCATGAACACGATCGAGCTTATCGAAAGGGAACAGTTGAGGACGGACCTGATGCCCTTCAAGGTGGGCGACACGGTCAGGGTCCACGTGAAGATTGTCGAGGGAGACAAAGAGAGGATCCAGCCTTTTGAGGGTGTGGTCATTCGGAAAAAGGCCGGTGGGGTTCGGGCCAGCTTCACCGTACGAAAAGTCTCCTACGGCATCGGGGTCGAGAGGATCTTCCCCCTCCACTCCCCGAGAATCGACCGGATCGATGTGATCAACAGGGGCAAGGTGAGGCGGGCCAAGCTCTTTTATCTCAGAAAGCTGAAGGGCAAGGCCGCCAGGATACGGGGAGAAAAGAAGCAGGAGGGTTGACGACCTCATCCATGCTCTTCCCTGACCTTTCGAGGCAACCCACGGATTATTTCGAAAAGCTCTATCACGGTCGGGGATACCGCCGGATCGCAGGGATCGATGAGGCGGGCCGGGGCCCTCTGGCCGGTCCCGTCGTGGCCGCCGCGGTCGTCCTTCCAGAGGAGGGTCTCGATTTGAAACTCTTCGATTCGAAACAGATCCCCTCCAAAAAGAGGGATGAACTCTACCAGCACATCCTCGAGAGGGCCTTGGGAATCGGCATCGGGATTGTATCCCCTCACGAGATCGACCGGTTGAATATCCTCCAGGCGACGCTCAAGGCCATGGTCCAGGCGGTCGAGACGCTGCCCTTCGAACCCGACCTCCTCCTGATCGATGGCCGACACAGGCTCCCCCTCTCCATGCCGCAGCAGCCCCTCTGTAAAGGAGACAGGACGTGCAACTCCATTGCCGCCGCCTCCATCGTGGCCAAGGTGACCCGGGATGGTCTCATGATGGAAGGACATCGTAGGTACCCCCAGTATAATTTTGCCAAACACAAAGGCTACGGGACCGCCGAACACCGGAAGGCGATCGAACGATACGGGGTCTGTGAGCTTCACCGGAAAACCTTTCGGGGGGTCAAGGAATATCTGCGAGAGGCATAAGCCGAAAGATTTAAGGAGATGGAAAAGAAGGCACTGGGGGCGAAGGGCGAGGAGATCGCCCTTCGTTTTTTAAAAAAGAGGGGGTACCGCATCCTCGAGAGGAATTACGTTTGCAAAATGGGAGAGATCGATCTCATCGCCAAGGAGAAGGACACCCTCGCCTTCGTCGAGGTCAAGACGAGACGGTCCAGCCGATTTGGCCCTCCAGAGGAGGCCGTCGACCGGAGAAAACAGGAGCAACTCTCCAGGGCAGCCCTTTTTTATCTGAAGGAGAGGGGGCTTGAACAGGAGAAGGCCCGCTTCGATGTGGTGGCCGTCCAATGGGGGCCCGAGGGCCCTCAGGTCGAGCTGATCCGCAATGCCTTCGAGTTACAATACCTTTAAAAAAAGGGCGACGGTCGAGGTTTGGGCTTCTCCTATTTGACAATTGGTGGCCGTTCTGTAACAATAAGACCGAACATGCTAGGGGAGCTCGTTTGGGCTGAGAGTCCTTGTCCCTTCTAAAAAGGGCGGGAGACCCTTTGAACCTGTTTGGGTAATTCCAGCGAAGGGAAGCGGTGAAAAAAGGAAAGGCCGTAAGACCATTCATTGGAATTACGGCCTTTTTTAATCTGACGAGAGTTTTCTCTCCCGGCCCATGGGCCGGGGGACAATCAAACCTATGGAGGGAGGAGTTGGAGAGAGATGTCCATGATCCTTGAAGAGCGAATCATCACCCAGGCCATCGTCGACCGATATTTCCAGAAGCTCAAAGAGAATCTCTCCCTTGATGTCGCCGTCGTGGGAGGCGGGCCTTCGGGGCTGGTCTGTTCCTACTATTTGGCCAGGCAGGGGTGGAAGGTGGCCCTTTTCGAGAGGAAACTGTCCATCGGGGGCGGGATGTGGGGAGGAGGGATGATGTTCAATGAGATCGTCGTCCAGGAGGAGGGAAAGAGGGTGCTGGACGAATTCGGGATCCGAACGCTTCCCTATGGGAAGGGATATTACACCGCCGATTCTGTGGAGGCGGTCTCCACGCTCTGTTCGAAGGCCGTCCAATCGGGGGTGACCCTCTTCAATCTGATCAGCGTCGAAGATTTGATCATCCGGCAGAACCGCGTCGAGGGGCTGGTGATCAACTGGACTGCGGTCGAGATGGCCCAATTACACGTCGATCCGCTCACCATCGAGGCCAAGAGGGTGGTGGATGCGACAGGCCATGCGACGGAGGTGGTGGCCATCCTCCAGAAAAAGAACGATGTCCGATTGTTGACCGAGACCGGGAAGATCGTCGGGGAGAGGTCTTTATGGGCGGAGGCGGCTGAAAAGGATACCCTGGCCAACACCCGGGAGGTCTTCCCTGGCCTCTATGTCTGCGGGATGGCCGCCAACGCCACGTTCGGATCTTACCGCATGGGGCCCATTTTCGGAGGGATGCTCCTTTCGGGTGAAAAGGCGGCCTCCTTGATTGCGGAATCCCTTCGGAGGACGTGATGAAACGAATTCTGACGATCGCAGGTTCTGACTCCGGAGGGGGGGCCGGGATTCAGGCCGACCTGAAGGCGATCACCCTCCTCGGGGGGTACGGGATGAGCGTGGTGACCGCCCTTACGGCCCAAAATACCACAGGGGTCCAGGCGATCCATCCCGTCCCGGCCTCCTTCGTTAAAAAACAGATCGATGCGGTGCTCTCCGATATCGGAGCCGATGTGATCAAAACAGGGATGCTCGCCAACAAAGAGATCGTGGAGGTCGTTGCCAAGAAGATCGGGCAGTATGGAGTCCGGACGGTGGTGGTCGATCCGGTGATGATCTCCAAAAGCGGGGCCCCTCTGCTCCGGAAGGATGCCCAGAAAGCCCTCATCCAACGGTTGATCCCTCTGGCCACGGTTCTCACCCCCAACCTCCACGAGGCCTCCGCCCTCACGAACCGCCGGGTCCGGAACCTGGACGAGATGAGGCTTGCGGCGATCGACTTGTGGGCGATGGGAGCCAAGTTTGTGGTGGTCAAGGGGGGCCACCTGAAGGAGAAGGCGGTTGATCTCCTCTACGACGGGGCCAATTTTATCGAATTCGAACATCCCAAGGTCGCCAGCCGTAATACCCACGGAACGGGATGTACCTTTGCCTCGGCCATCGCCACGTTTCTGGCCAGAGGGGAGAGCGTTCCCGGAGCGGTCAGCCGGGCCAAAGATTTCATCACCTTGGCGATCCGGGCCGGGATCAACCTCGGCAAGGGAACGGGGCCTACCAATCCGACCGCCTATGCCCTCAACGAGATGGCCAGGTACGATGTGATTCAGGAACTGAAGGCCTCGATGGAGGTTCTACGGGAGAAGAAATTGGGTCACCTGGTTCCGGAGGTCTCCTCCAACCTGGGCTATGCCCTACCCTTTGCGGTGAAACGAGAGGATGTGGCCGCCTTTCCGGGGAGGATCGTCAGGTGGAGGGAGTCGATGGCCACCTTCGGGAGCCCCGAGTTCGGGGCGTCCCGACATGTGGCCAGCATCATTCTGACCGCCATGAGATTCAATCCCTCCTGTCGGTCGGCCATGAATCTCCGCTACTCGAAGGAGAACGTTTCTCGGATTGAGGAGAAGGGGTTCCTCGTTGGCCATTTCGATCGAAGGCTCGAGCCCAAGGAGGTCAAAGAGGAGGAAGGATCCACCCTGGAATGGGGGGTGAACGAGGTGATTCGAAGTCTGAATCGGATTCCGGACTTCATCTACGACGAAGGGGATATCGGTAAAGAGCCCATGATCCGCGTTCTCGGCCGGAG
Source organism: Thermodesulfobacteriota bacterium (assembly GCA_026415035.1). NCBI lineage: Bacteria > Pseudomonadati > Thermodesulfobacteriota > Thermodesulfobacteriota bacterium. The sequence continues at coordinate 121,400 of JAOAHX010000002.1, forward strand.
CCCGGCCGAGGTCGTCGAGAAGGTCTTGAAGGTCTTCGAAGAGGAGGCCGTGGAGGGTGGAACCGGGTCGGCTCTCCATCCTTCGCAGCCCTAAAAAGTTGAGGGAGATGTCGAATGACGCAGAGGATTGAAGCCCTCAAGGGCAGGATCACCAAAGAGATGCGGTGGGTAGCGGAGGAAGAAGGGGTCTCCCCGGAGTGGCTGAGGGAGAAGGTCGCCGCTGGCCGGATCGTGATCCCGATGAACCGAAATCGCCAAGGGGTCAGGCCCGTGGGCATCGGAGAGGGGCTCCGGATCAAGGTGAATACGAACATCGGCACCTCCTCCGATCACGTCGATCTGGATGTGGAGTTGGAGAAGTTGCGGGTTTCGATCGAGGCGGGCACTGACACGGTCATGGATTTAAGCACCGGGGGAGACATCGATGCCATCCGAAGAGAGATCCTCCGGCACACCCCCATTCCGTTGGGAACGGTTCCCATCTACGAGGCGGCCATCGAGGCGGCCAGAAGGCGGGGGTCTCTGGCCAAGATGGAGGTGGAGGATCTTTTCGAGGTGATCGAGCGTCAGGCCGAAGAAGGGGTCGACTTCATGACGCTTCACTGCGGGGTGACCCGGAACGCCCTGGAGCGGTTGAAACAGGCCCGCCGGCTCTTAGGGGTGGTCAGCCGAGGGGGGGCCTTCCTGGTGGAGTGGATGATCTACAACGACCGCGAGAATCCCCTCTATGAGCATTTCGATCGGGTCCTTGAGATCGCCAAAAAACATGATGTCACCCTGAGTCTGGGCGACGGGTTGAGGCCGGGCTGTCTGGTGGACGCCACGGATCGTCCACAGGTCTTGGAGACGATCCTTCTCGGAGAGCTGACCGAGAGGGCCTGGGCGGAGGGAGTGCAGGTCATGATCGAAGGTCCGGGACATGTCCCCCTTGACCAGATCGAAGCCAACATCCTCCTGGAAAAGAGACTGTGCAAGGGCGCTCCCTTTTATGTGCTCGGTCCCCTGGTGACCGACATCGCCCCTGGCTACGATCACATCGCATGCGCCATCGGCGGCGCCATCGCGGGCAAGGCAGGGGCGGACTTCCTCTGTTATGTCACGCCCTCCGAACATCTCAAACTTCCCACGCCCCAGGATGTCAGGGAAGGGGTCATCGCCACGCGGATCGCAGGCCATGCCGCGGATATCGCCCGGGGCCTTCGAAGGGCGATCGAGCGGGACATCGAGATGGCCAAAGCCCGAAGGGACTTCGACTGGGAGAGGCAGATCGAACTTGCCATCGATCCGGAGAAGGCGAGGCGTTACCACGAAGAGGGGAAGTCCCGAACCGAAGATGTCTGCACAATGTGCGGAGAGTTTTGCGCCATCAAGCGGGTGAAGGAGTTCTTCGATGGCGAGGCCAAGTGCTTTTAAACCTTCTTTAGGATCCCTTTGATCAGAAGGAGGGAGGCGAGTTTCATCTTCAGCACGAGCAGGGCCAGTTGAACCATCCATTTTTCCAAGGGGATCACCTTCCTTTCTTATTTCCCGATATTAAAAACCTCTGCAAAAAATATGCCTTTCTTTCGCTCCCTATTCGAAGCCACTAACCCTCTGTTTAAATGAGGAAACCGGGCGGATCGGGGGAGAGAAGGAGGGACCTACCGTTCAGTTTTTGACAAAAAAGGTCATCCGAGGAGTCAAGATTGACCCATGGGATGGGGAGAGGAGTTGTTTAGGACTCTCCGAGGTAGGCTTTTCGGACCATATCGTTGTGGCGAAGATTCTCAGCCAGGTCGCTTAAAAGAATCGTCCCGGTCTGAAGCACATAGCCCCGGTCGGCCACTTGGAGCGCCATCCTGGCATTCTGCTCGACCAGGAGAATGGTCGTTCCTTCTTGGTGAAGCTGACGGATGGTTTGAAAGATCAGGTCGACCAACACAGGGGCCAACCCCATGGAGGGCTCGTCCATCAACAATACCCGGGGGTTGGTCATGAGGGCCCGACCCGTGGCCAGCATTTGCTGCTCGCCACCGCTCAGCGTTCCAGCCAGCTGCTTCTCCCGCTCACGGAGCCTTGGAAAGAGGTGGTAGACACGGTCCAGGTTGGCGGAGATGGCCCGAGGATCGGAAAGGGTAAACGCGCCCATTTCGAGATTTTCCTTCACGGTCAGCCGACCGAAGATCCGCCGTCCCTCAGGGACCTGGACGACCCCTTTGGCCACGATCTCGTGGGGGCGATAACGGAGGAGGTTCTCTCCGTTTAAGAGGATGGATCCCTGGGCCGGCTTGAGCAGGCCGCTTGTGGTTTTGAGCAGGGTGCTTTTTCCCGCGCCGTTGGCTCCGATGAGCGTCACGATCTCTCCCCGATGGACGGTCAAAGAGACCCCCTTGAGCGCGTGGATTTGGCCGTAGTAGGTGTGGATGTTTTGGATGTCGAGCAGGGGGATTTCCATATGGGTTCCTGAGGATCCTCTCAATTCTGGGCCGGTCCCGATTCTTGGACCCCTCTGCCTAAATAGGCTTCGATGACTTTCGGATTTCGTTGAATCTCCGAGGGAGGTCCTTCGGCGATCTTCTCTCCGTAGTCCAGGACCGTTACGACCTCGGAGATGCCCATCACCACCCTCATCTGGTGTTCGATGAGGAGGATCGTAATGCCCAGGGCATCTCGGAGATGTTTGATGAAATCCATCATGTCCTGTGTCTCCCTCGGATTCATCCCAGCGGTGGGCTCGTCGAGGAGGAGCAATTTCGGACGGCAGGCCAGGGCCCGAGCGATTTCAAGGCGGCGCTGATCCCCATAGGGAAGATTCTTGGCCAAGAAATCGCCTTTTCCAGTCAGGTTGACGAACCGGAGGAGCCGCCTGGCCTCCTCGGCGGCCTCCTTCTCTTCCTGCCGGGTCCCGGGCGTGCCGAGGACGATGCTGAAGAAATTGGCCCTGAGATGGCTATGGAGACCGACCAGGACGTTTTCCAAAGCGGTCAGGTTGGGAAAGAGACGGATATTCTGGTAGGTCCTGGAGATCCCGAGACGGACGATCCGATCCGGAAGGAGGCCCACTAGGGAGCGGTTCTCGAAGAGGATCTCTCCCTCTTCAGGTTTATGGAAACCCGTGACGCAGTTGAAGAAGGTCGTCTTCCCAGCCCCGTTTGGACCGATGATGCTGTGGATGCTTTTCTCCCGCACGTCGAGGTCGAGGTTGGCCACCGCCACGAGCCCCCCAAACCTTTTCGTCAGATTACGGGTCGAAAGCAGGGTCATTTTCCCATCCCCTCAGGGAGCCTCCTCCTTGCCTGTCGCTTCCTCATGAAACTCCCGGCGGTGGACCGCCTCCGGCCAAAGTCCTTCGGGTCTGAGGAGCATCATCGCCACCAGGGCCGCCCCGTAGACCAGGAGCCGATATTCGGCAAATTCTCGCAACAGCTCGGGCAGGCCGACCAGGGCCGCTGCCCCCACGATCACGCCCGGGATCGATCCCATGCCGCCCACGATGATCACGCAGAGGATGTTGATGGAGATCATCACGTTGAAACTGTGGGGATAGACCGAACCCAATTTGGTTGCGAAGATGGCCCCGCTGATCGCCGAAAAGCCCGCGCCCGTGGCAAACGCCAGAAGCTTGGTGGCCACCAGGTTAATCCCCATGGCTTGGGCCACGTCCTCGTCCTCCCGCATCGCCATCCAGGCGCGGCCGAGTCTGGAATCCCTCAGTCTTAGGGAGACGAAGGCGACGAGGAGACATCCGGCCAGGATGAGGTAGTAGATCTGTTCCGGGCCGGAGAATTCGAAACCTCCGATCCTCGCCTTCGGGATCTTCCCGATGCCCTGGGCCCCGCCCAGCCATGGCCTGAGAAAGTCGGAAAGGACGAGGATGCGGATGATCTCGCCGAACCCGAGGGTGGTGATGGCGAGGTAATCTCCACGCATCTTTAGGACGGGGATGCCCAGCAAGACGCCGGAGATGATCCCGAGAAGAATGGCGAAGGGGAGGGCCTGCCAGAAGTTGAGGTTGAAGAATCCCAGTTCAGGAGAGGTCAGGACAGCCACCGTGTAGGAGCCGATGGCGAAGAAGGCGACATAGCCGAGATCGAGGAGGCCGGCATAGCCCACCACGATATTGAGGCCGAGGCCGAGGAGGACGTAGAGGCCGACGATGGTAAAGACCTCGCTCAGGAAGAGGCCGAGGACCCGTGGAAGGATGAGGAGGACGAAGATCAGAAGGAGGAGGCCAAAGATCTTCAGGCCCCGTTTCGAGACAGGAGGAAGGTGTCGGAACCGGGCCTGAATGGCACCCCCCTGTTTGTCCCAGAAGAGGACGAAGAGGGCGATGAGAAGAGGTAACCCGATGGCGCCCTGGATCGTCAAGCCGTTGGCCGTATAGATCCATTCGTTGAGGATCGCGAAGGGCCCCCAGAGGGCGATGGTCGGCCGGATCAAATCCTGTAGGACCCCTGCGCCGATCAGGCTTCCCAGGGAGGTGAGCAGAACCCTTCGGATGGTCTTGGGCGAGAGGAGGAAGAGGCCCCCGATCAACCCGGTGGCGGCCCCGAGGCCCAGAAGGAGGAGGATCCCCTGGCTTATCCCCTGGCCAAAGAGGAGGAGCTGGTAAAGGAGAGGCGAGGCATTGATAAAGACCTTTCGAAGGGGGACCAGGCTTCCCATCCATACCAGGAAGGCCAGCAGAAGGGAAACGAGAAGTCCGGAGAGAAGGCCATTGGCCATCGGCCCGAGGGCGTTTCGGCCAGAGGCCCGTCTGGCCGCAAGGTAGCTCATGAGGAAAGTGACCACCAAAAGGAGGGTGTGGCCCATGGAGACCACATTGGCGACGATGTAGCGCTGGCTGAAGGCCTCCACCATCCCCACCAAGCAGAGGAGGACGGCGACCACGCCGCCGACCGATCCGATTTTCAGGGTCTGTGTCAGCCTCTCCATCTCTCCGTCCTCCCGGTTATGCCTTTTTCACGGCAAGCCGCTCTCCCAGGATCCCCGTGGGCCGGAAGATCAGGACGAGGACGAGCATGGTGAAGGCGATGGCATCCTTCAGCTGGTAAGGCGCCACGATCCCCAACCCGTCGAGAAAGAGGCTCGGGCCCACCGATTCCACCAGGCCGAGGAAGATCCCGCCCAACATCGCACCCGGGATATTCCCGATGCCCCCCAAGACGGCGGAGGTGAAGGCCTTGATGCCGGGGATGAATCCCATGAAGAAGTGGACCTGTTTGAACATGATCGCATAGAGGACACCGGCTGCGCCCGCGGACATCCCACCGATGACGAAGGTGGTGACGATCATCCGGTCGATGTCGATGCCCATCAGGGCCGAGGCCTCTTTATCTTCGGAGACGGCGCGAATCGCTTTCCCCAAACGGGTCCGCTGGACGAAGGAGTAGAGGGCTACCATCAAAAGGGCGGCGGCCACGATGACGACCGCCTGAAACTTCAGAATCCGGAACGGTCCGAAGGTCCATTGTCCCTCGAGGATTTTAATGACGGGGTAGGCCTGGAACCCGGAGCCGTACAGGCCCCGGATCGTATATTGAATGAAAAAGGAGGCCCCGATGGCGGTGATCAGCGGGATCAACCGGGGGGCGGTCCGAAGGGGGCGGTAGGCAATCCGTTCGAGGAGGAAGGCGACGAACGTGGAGGTGGCCATCGAGACCAGAAAGATGACGATCAGACTGAAGACGGGTTGTCGGTCGAGGAAGCCGGAGGAGGAGAAGGCGGCGGCCACAAAATAGGCGGTGTAGGGTCCGCACATGAAGACTTCGCTGTGGGCGAAGTTGATCATTCGAAGGATCCCGTAGACCATCGTATATCCCATGGCGATGAGGGCATAGATGCTCCCTTGGGCTAAACCGAAGATGATGAAATCAAACCAGTGATGGGCGGTGTAGGTTCCTTCGGCGAGGGTCGCGGTCGAGCCCCAAAGGATCATCCACAGGATGGCCCCCCCGATCAACCACATGATGAGGTCTGTCGGGGTGATTCTCTCCCACCAGCGTTTGAGCATGACTCTCTCTCTTTTCGAAGGACGGGATGGATGAGATCCCCCTTCCTGTTCCCTCCGAGAGGGAAAAGGGCAGGGGGATCGATCCTCCGGTCACGAAACCTTACTTCTTTTTTGGAGCGGGTTTGGCCATCGCAGGAGACCAGATGGGTTTATCCGGGATCACTCCCTTCTTGACGTTCTCTTCCGTCATCTGGTAGATGGCGATCATGGGATCGGCACAGTCTCCTGTTTCGGTGCACGTGAGGTTTCCGGTCAATCCTTTGAAATTCTTCGTCTTATAGAGGGCGTCCCTCAGGGCCTTTCGGCCAATATGAAGGGTCCCATCGGGCGCGACCTTCCCCACCTTCTCGATGGCGGCGAAGATCATCATGGCCGCATCGTAGGCATGGGCATGGAACGGGGCGATCGGTTTCTCTCCGTACTTCTTCTGATGTTTTTCGAGGAAGGCCTTGTATCCCTCGCCGAAGGCGGAGAAATCCGGGCTGGAATGGTACATGCCGATGGCCGCATCGCCAGCGGCTTTGATGAAGTCAGGCGAGAAGGTCCCATCGGCGCTCATCAATTTGACCTTCTCGAGGCCCTTCACCTCTTTCACCTGGCGAGTGATGTGTCCTCCCGCGGAGATGAAGATGGGATAATAGATGAGATCGGGTTTGCCCGTGGCGATCTTGGTGAGCACGGGCCGCATATCCGAATCGGTCGGGGCCACGGCCTCCTGGGCCGTGATGGTCCCGCCGAGCTTCTTGAAGGTTTCGGCGAAGACGGCCTGAAGCTGTTCGGCATAGGGGCTTCCATCGTGGATCGTCGCGGCCTTCTTCACCTTCAGCTGTTTGATGGCGAACTCAGCGGCCACAGCCCCTTGGACTTTGTCGTTATGGGCGGTCCTCAGATAGCCGTCGTATTCCGGTCCCCGTTTCGGGTCGGTGAGGAAAGGAGCGGTGTTGGAAGGGGAGACGGTGGCAATCCCGGCCTTCCAGAGAATGGGAGCCCCGGGTTTGGCCTCGCTCGAGCAGTTGGACCCGATGGCTGCGACAATGGTCGGGTCAGCCGCCAACTTGGTCGCGGCCGCCTGCCCCCCCTCGGCATTACACCCCGTATCCTGCACGGTCAATTTGATGGGAAAACCGAGGACTTTTCCCCCCTTGTCATCGATGGCGATCTCGACCCCCCGTTTGGTATCGGTTCCCAGAGAGGCATCGGGACCAGCCACCACCATCCAGCAGGCAATGTGAACAGGTTCCCCTTTTTTGATCTTCACAACCCCAATGGGGTCGTCGTACTTAAACTCCCCTTTTTTGGTCTGCGAAAAGGCAGGGATGGCCACCCATCCGATGGCCAAAAGGCATAGGATCGAAAGCGTGAGGATTCGTTTCATAGGCCCCTCCTTTGATCGAAGGTTTTGAGTTGAGATTTAAAGACGATTTCCTTCAACTGAATCGGTGCCCATCCATCTTCAGGCCGATCACCCCCTTTTTCGTCCATTGATCGCAAGAAAGTGCTACGTTTCTCCCTGAGACGGAGGAGAGTTTCGAGGGTATTATTTTTTATGATGGGAGGAACCCCGTTGTCAAGCCTTAAGTTGAGCTTTTCTTGGGGGTTGCGGCGAGATGGAGCAAAGGGTTGGCCCTCAGGATTTCGATTTTGACAACTTCAATTTGAGCCGTTCGTTCGGATAAATTCGGTCTTTCCCCTCGAGTTGATTCCAGAGTTTGAGCTCTGCGACGCTTATTTTAAACCGGTTGGCGATGCTCCAGAGAGAGTCGCCCGGCTGGACGACGTAGATGATCTCGTCCTTCTCCTTTTCGAGAGGAGGGGGGGGAGAGGGAAGAGGGTCGCTCACCTTTATCTTGATCTTATCGCCCGGCATCAGCTTCCCCTCCGGCTGGAGTTTGTTCCAAGCGCTGAGGGCTCCGATATTGACCCCCATCTCATTGGCGATGCTCCACAGGGTATCGCCTTTTTTGATCGTATAGGTGATCTCTCCCGATTCAGAGAACCTTCCATTTCCCTGAGGAGCGGCGGCGGAGAAGGCACTGGCCTTCTCGTTCGGGAGGGGGAGGAGGAGGTTCATCCCCGCTTGAAGCCGGCTCCTCCGGTCCAATCGGTTCATCTCGAGAAGGGGTTCCAGATCCACACGATGGAGGCGGGCGATTTGCTGGAGGGTCTCTCCTCTTTTCACCCGGTGGGTCTTGAAGGTGGTGGGGGCGCTGGCAAAAACCGATTCGAAATTTTTCAAGAAGACCTCGGTCTTTCCGAAGGGGATTTTAATTTCATATTCGGGGACATTGGGGGGCGTACACCATCGCCGTAATTCAGGATTGAGTTCTTTCAACTCCTCCACGGAAATGTCACAGGCCTTAGCGATGATTCGAAGATCCATGCCAGGAGGAACCCTCACCTTATCGTATTGAAGGGGCTCCTCATAGTCGATCCCGACGAAACCATATTTTTCAGGGTCCTTGGCCAGCAGGGCTGCCGCGATCATCTGGGGGACATAGTCCTTCGTTTCCTTTTTCAGGTAGCGGTATTTGGTCAGCTCCCAGAAATCTTCCGTCCGGTATCGTTTCATTCCGTTGGCGATCTTGTTCTCCCCGGCATTGTAGCCTGCGGCCGCAAGGTACCAGCATTCGAACATATCGTAGAGGTCCTTGAGGTAACGGGCCGCCGCGATGGTCGATTTCTCCGGGTCTCGCCTCTCGTCCACCCACCAGTCCGATTTCAATCCATAGCGCTTTCCGGTCAGATAGATGAACTGCCAGGGGCCGAGGGCCTTGCTTCTCGAGTAGGCATAGGGATTGAACCCGCTCTCGATCATGGCGAGGTAGACGAGATCTTCTGGCAGGCCGTTGGCCTTCAACACCTCCCTCATGAAGGGAATGTATTTCCCTGATCGGGCAAGCCAGTTGGAGAAGAGCTTTCTTCCCGTGGTCTGAAAATAGTTGAGAAAATGTTCCACCTTTTCATTGATGACGATGGGGATGTCAAACCTCTTCCGTTCGTCTCCCCCGGAAGAGAGGATTTCGAGACAGAAGTCGTCACTCGGCTCATCGCTGATCGGAAACTGGAAAGCGCCTCCCCCCTTTTGGCCCTCCCCAGAGAGGGGCGGAGCCAAGGCGGTCTCCTCCTCGGTCACCCCGGCAGGGGGTTGGGAAAAGAGGGCTTCCAATTCAAGACGGCTGAAAAGGGAGAGGTTGTTCTCCTCCTGTCCGATGGGGTGAGAGCTGGCCGAAAGGGGAGGGAGGGCGAGGCGGGGATGGCAAGCGGAGGCGAGCATCAGAATCACTCCGGCTATGAACATTCGCTCCATGATCGGCACTCCTTCCCGTGCTCACAGCTGATTTTTTCAAGTAAAATATGCCAAAAAATGGCATAAGGGCTTTCTTTTTGTCAAGTTAAAAAAATTTTTAATTCACAGGAAGATGACGACCGACAGGGAAGATTCCGGATATTTTTTCGCCCTTGAGTCTGGAGAGGGCTCCATCAAGACCTTTCCCCGCTCCTACATTTTTATACAATTTACTCGGGTTTACCGGAATTGATCCTTTCGGTCTTCCCCTGAATTTGCAAAGGATGTGCCAACATGATCCTAAACCGTGCGAGTAAAGATTAATCTTGGGAAGAGGGCCTCAGGGAGTTTATGGGTCAGGTCCTGTCTTGACGGGAAGGCTAAGATCGGCCGACCACTCCACCCAAGAACCTCGATAAAGGCGAACGGTAGGATAACCGAGGAGGTATCTCAAGGTAAAATAGAGATGGGAGGCCTCCCTGCCGGTGCGGCAATGGACGATGACTTCTTTCTCTCTGGTGATGCCCGATTCCTGAAGGAGTTTTTCGAGCTCCCCCCTTTTTCTCCAAACCTTGATCTCCTCTCCTTCGAGGCTCGTCTCCCAGTAGAAATGCCTCGCCCCCGGGATGTGGCCCCGCCGGATCTCTTCTCCCTCCTCTCCGGTATATTGCCTGAATGGCCGGGCATCCACGATGACCGAACCTTTCGAAGAGAGGCGACCCAGCACCTCTCGCTTCTCGATGAGGACCTCCGGATTGAGTTTGGCGAAGAATTTTTTGGGCTGGAGAGAGGGATAGGTTTGGGTCAACGGTAGCTTCTCGGCTTTCCATCGTTCCAGGCCTCCGTTGAGAATGCCAAACTTCCTATGGCCTAAATGATCGAGGACCCAGGCCAGCGATGTGGCATTGGGGTTCGACCTTTCAGAATAGAGGATCACCCACATGGCGTTGGAAAGCCCCAGGTGCTCTCCGGCCAATTTCTCGAGCAAGAGCCGATCGGGTCCTTGGGCGGGAATCCCCTTTTTCGGGAGCCGAAGGCTTTCGAAATGGAGATAGACGGCGTTCGGGAGATGTTCCGAGAGATAGTCGAGAAGGGAACTTCGCATGTCAACGATCCGGACCGAGGGATGGTTGACGAAGGGGACCAACTCGGAGGGGTCGATGAGCCGCGGGAAGGAGAGGTTCTTAAAAGGGTGGGGCTCGGCGCATAGGAGAACGGGAATGAAGAGGGAACTTAAAACGAGGAAGAAAAGGGCTCCTCTCGTTTGAGGCCTTGCGGTCCTTCTTGCTCTCACTTTAACGACCTCCTTGCCTCTTCCTCATGGCTTTTCGATACAGTTCGAGATAGGCTTCGGCGGACCTCTGCCAGGAGAAGTCCGAGGCCATCGCATTCCGGACGAGTCTCCTCCAGTGCTCCGGTTGATGAAAGAAGCTCAGGGCGATCTTGATCTGGTCGAAGAACTCCTTGGCATGATAATTTTTGAACTTGAACCCGTTTCCCGTCCCGGTGGCGGGATCGTAAGGGGTGATCGTGTCGTCCAGGCCACCCGTGGCCCGGACCACCGGAATGGTCCCGTATTTGAGGCTGTAGATCTGATTGAGGCCACAGGGTTCGTATTTGGAGGGCATCAAGAAGAGGTCGGCCCCGGCCTCGATCTTGTGGGCGAGGCGGTTATCGTAGGCGATCCGGATGCCCACCTTTTGGGGATATTGCCTTGCAACCCGTTGGAAGAGGTCGTGGTATTTCTGCTCTCCCGTCCCTAAGAGAACGAATCCGATCTCGAGGCTGAGCAGCTCTTCGAGGATCTCGGCCAGGAGGTCGAACCCCTTCTGATCGGCCAGTCTCGAAATCATCCCAAGCAGAGGGGCGTTTTCGAGGGCCGCGGGGAGGTTGAACTCTTTCAAAAGGTCTTTCTTGCACTCCTTCTTCCCCGAAAGGTCATTCCTGTCGTATCGCGCCACGAGGTAGGGGTCCGAGGCAGGATCCCAATCCTGATAATCCACGCCGTTGAGGATCCCGTATAGGTCCTCCCCCCTTTTTCTCAGAATCCCCTCCAGACCGTACCCGTACTCCGGTGTCTGAATCTCCTGGCTGTATTTCTGGCTGACCGTGTTGATGAGGTCGGCATAGACGATGCCCGCCTTCATCAGGTTGATCCGCTCCCAAAATTCGATCCCCTCCGGATTGTACATCTCCGGGGGAAGCCCGGTGAGTGCAAACTTCTCCCTCTTGAACAAACCCTGATAGGCGATGTTGTGGAGGGTGAAGAGGGTGGCCGTGTTGGCCAAATAGGGATCCTCGGTGTAAAGCGATCGTAAATAGGCAGGGATCAATCCGGTCTGCCATTCGTGAAGGTGGATGACATCTGGAGAGAACCGGAGGTGCCGCGCCAGATGGAGGACGGCCCTCGAGAAGAAGATGAAGCGTTCGGCGTTGTCGAAATAGTCTCCTTTCGGGGTGCTGTAGAGGTATTCCCTGTCAAAGAACTCATCCCTGCCGATGAAATAGACGGGGATCGTCCCGGCGAGGTGGCCCTGATAGAGCTCGGCCCGAAGGATCTCATTTCCCAGGGGGACCTCGATCTCCTCTCCGAGATATTGAATCGGACACCCCGAGGTCTTGACCATCCGGTAATAGGGCATCACCAGGAGGATGTCACATCCGAGAGGGCGGAGGTATTTGGGAAGGGCCCCGGCGACGTCCGCAAGCCCCCCGGTCTTGGCAAAGGGCACTGCCTCCGGAGTGGCGAATAGAATTCGAAGGGGTTTTTCCATCATGGTCTAAGGAGCTCCGATGGCTCAATTGGGAATTTCTCCTCTCCCCTGCCCCGTGTTGAAATCGGCCGAGCGATCCGTTTCAATTTTTTGTTTAAGGGTTTCCCGGGGAGGCTGGAGGAAGCGGGGTCTTGGCTCTTTCCCCTCCCTTTTGCAGGGGTTCTCCCCACAACAACACCCGATGGGGATAGGGCAGTTGGAGGCCCAGCTCATCGAACCGTTTTTTGATCCTCCGCCTCAATTCCCTTCCCACATCCCACTGCTTCAGCGGGGCCGTCTTCACCATCATGCGGATCACCATCTGGGATTCGTCGAACCTTTCGACCCCAAGGATCTGAAGAGGCTCGAGGATGGCGCTCTTGAAGGGTTCTTCCGATTCGAGCTCCCTCCCGACGGCGGTGAGGATCTCCATGATCTGGTCGATGTCCTCCTGATAAGAGACCCCCAGATCGAGAACGACCCTGGACCACTCCTTGGAAAGGTTGCTCACCACCTTGATCTCTCCATTCGGGATGAAGTGGACCCTTCCCTGGAGGTCCCGGAGGACGGTCTTTCTCAGGCTGACGGACTCCACCAGGCCCGAGACGCCCGACACCTCGATCACGTCTCCGATCCGATATTGGTTCTCGAAGATGATGAAGAACCCACTGATCACATCTTTGACGAGACTCTGTGCCCCGAACCCGATGGCCAGGGCGCCGATCCCGGCCGTGGCCAGCAAGGGGCCCACCTGAATTCCCAGCTCCCCGAGGATCATGAGGGCCGCCACGAAGACCAGCAGGATGAGGAGGGCATGGCGGAGGATGCTTCCCAGGGTGTGGGCCCGCTTCTTCGCCTCGGAGGCGAGCAGGGGGTCCTTTTCGGAGACGAATCGTTCGATCCAAATTTCGATCCACCGCGAAAGCAGGGTGATGACGAGGAGGGCGGCCAGGATCCCCCCGATCTTCATCACCGGTGCGGTCAGGTAAGAGGTGAAAGATTTGAATATCTCTGCCATCGGGAGTTCAAAACGGAACGGACCTTCCTCCTTGCCCTAAAACCTCGACAGGCCCTCCCGGGAGGGCGTTCGGAGACCTCATACCCCCTTTTCCGTTTTTCGGATGGCCTTCTCCAGACGGTCAAGGGCATCGGCGGTCTTTTCCCTCAGGGCATCGGTCATGGCCGTCAGGGCCTCGATCTGTCTTTTCAAATCCTCGGGATGTTCAGCCGTCTCGATCTTCTTCTTCAGGTCGAGGGTCACCCCTGTTCGGTGAAGGGCAAGGATGGAGAGGCCGAGGGAGATGAGGGAGAGGATGAGGGCCACCGGGGCGCCCATCCCCGCCCCGATCGCCACGATGATGGAGAGGATCAGCGCAACCCCAGCGATCAGGATGAACAAGAGAAGCATCGTTTCAGGACCCCCCTTCGATCTTTAAATTAGGATAAACCGGCCTTTGCTCTTTTTCAAACGATTTCTGGGCCGCCACAGGCTCGGAGAGGGAGACCGAGAGACGGGCAGGGGTGACGATCCCCACCGACATGACCGCCTTGATGGCCTCTTCGATCGTCAGCTGGGAGGGGATGACCTTCTCTCGGGGGAGGAAGAGGGTGAAGCCCTGGGGAGGGATGAAGGCCGTGGGGACGAAGACGGTGATCTTGCTTCTGGAGGTGAGGTCGGAGAACTCGTTCGTGATAAATCCGAGGACGAAGTTCCCAGGTTGGGGAAACTCCACAAAGACCGCCTGCCGGAAGGAGCCCTTTCGGCTCGTGGAGAAGGCCTCGGTCAGTTGTTTGGAGGAGAGGTAGATGTTTTTTACAATCGGGAGGTTGGTTAAGATTCGGTCGGTCCATCCGACGAGCTTTCGGCCCATCACATTGGTGGTGATCACCCCGAGGAGGTAGAGGAGGAGGAGAAAGATGATGATGCCCAACCCCGGGAGGTGAATCTCCCTTTGGAAGAGAAATTGGGTGACCCTGGGCCCCAGGGGTCCGACCAGGTCGTCGAGGGCTGTGAAGACAAATTTTAAGATGAAGACGGTGATCCCCAGGGGGAGGATGACGAGCAGCCCTGCGATGATTTTCGTCCGGAGATGTCTGAGGAGCCTTTTCATGCCGTTTCCTTTTCCTGGGGCTGCAGGATCTTCTTCAGCTCGGCCTCCTCGATGACCTCCTTTTCGAGGAGCAGACGAGCCAGCTCCTCCAGTTTCTCCTTCTTCGAGAGGAGAAGCGATTTGGTCCGCTCGTAGGTCTGGTCGATGATCTTCTTGATCTCTTCGTCGATCTTCCTCGCGGTCTCCTCGCTGTAATCCTTGGCCGAAGTCAGCGCGGAGGGGAGAAAGAGGGGCTTCTTCTCCTTTTCGAAGGTGACATAACCGAGGGTCTCGCTCATCCCGAACTCCTTGACCATGCTGGTGGCGATGTCGGTGGCCCTCTGGAGGTCGTTGTGAGCCCCCGTGGAGATCTCTCCGAAAATGATCTCTTCGGCCACGCGGCCGCCGAGGAGGACGGCCAGACGGTCGAGGAGCTCGGACCGGGTCATCAGGTATCGATCCTCGGTGGGGAGCTGGAGGGTATAGCCGAGGGCGGAGATCCCCCTCGGGATGATGGAGATCCGGCGGACCGGATCGGCGCCCGGCAGGGCCATGGCCACGATGGCATGGCCGGACTCGTGAAAGGCGACGATCTCCTTCTCTTTTTTCGACATCACCCGCCTCTTCTTCTCCAGGCCGGCCACGACCCGGTCGATGGCCTCTTCGAGATCGGCCATCTCCACCCATTCCTTGTTCTTCCGTGCCGCCAACAAGGCGGCCTCGTTGACGATATTGGCGAGGTCGGCCCCCACGAACCCTGGGGTCCTCGAGGCGATGACCTTGAGATCGACCTCGGGAGAGAGCTTGATGTTCTTCGTGTGGATTTTGAGGATCTCCTCCCTTCCAACGATGTCCGGACGATCCACCAGGACATGCCGGTCGAACCGGCCTGGCCGGAGCAGGGCGGGGTCGAGGATTTCGGGTCGGTTCGTGGCGGCCATGATGATGACGCCCGTGTTGGGATCGAATCCGTCCATCTCCGCGAGCAGTTGGTTGAGGGTCTGCTCCTGTTCATCGTGGCGGGCTACCGGGTTCACCCCGCGGGCCTTTCCAAGGGCGTCGAGTTCGTCAATGAAGATGATGCAGGGCGCGTGGTTCTGGGCCTGAGCGAAGAGGTCTCGGACTCGGGCGGCCCCCACGCCGACGAACATCTCCACGAAATGGGAGCCGCTGATGGAGAAGAAGGGAACATTGGCCTCTCCTGCCACGGCCTTGGCTAGCATCGTCTTTCCGGTCCCGGGCAATCCCACCAGGAGCACCCCCTTTGGGATCTTGGCCCCGAGGCGTTGGAACTTCGCCGGATTCTTGAGGAACTCGACCACCTCCTTGAGCTCCTCTTTGGCCTCGTCGATCCCGGCCACATCGGCGAAGGTGACCTTTTTATCCTTCTCGGCGTAGATTTTCGCCCGGCTCTTACCAAAGGACATCACGCTCGTCTCGGGCCCGATCCTCGAGAAGAGGAACCTCCAGACGAGGATGAAGAAGATCAGGGGAAGGATCCAGGAGAGGATGTTGGTCAACCATTTGCTCTCGACCTTTCCGGTATATCTCACCTTCTGGGCATCCAGCTCCTTGACGAGCTCCGGGTCCTCAACGCGGACGGTTTGAAATTTCCTGTTCCCTTTGTCGGTGATCCACTCGCCCGTGATCGATTCCGGAGAGATCGTCAGATCCTTGATCCTGCCCGCCCTCAAGGCCTCCTTGAATTCGCTGTAGGGGATGACGTCCTCCGCCCCTTTGGTGAAGAAGTAGTGTTGGATGAGGAGGATGATGAGGAAGGCGATGACGAAATACCAGATCGTAAAATTGGTCTTCTTGAAGAGAGGGTTCTTCCCTCCCTTGTCCGGAGGCTCCTTGAGTTTGAGAAGATCCCTGAGATGGGGGGGCGCTTTCTGATCTTTTTTCATTTAACCTTCACCGAAGACCCTCTGAAAGATGTGGTCGATGTGCCGAAGATGGAGGCGGACGTCGAAGGCCTCCTCCAGTTCCTCCCGGGAAAGCAGCCTCCCGATCGTCTCGTCCAGGAAGATCAGGGCCTTGAACTCTCCTCCTCCCTCCCAAGCCCTCAGGGCGTTCCTCTGGACGAGGGCATAGGCCTCCTCTCTCGAGAGCCCTTTCTTTGTGAGGAGGAGGAGGACGGCCTCTGAATGGATGAGGCCTCCCATCTTTTCGAGGTTGGCCTTCATCTTCTCCGGATAGACGATCAGATGCTCCACGAGAGAGGTGAACCGGTGGAGCATGTAGTCGATGAGGATCGTGGCGTCCGGGCCGATCACCCGTTCGACCGAGGAATGGCTGATGTCCCGCTCGTGCCAGAGGGGGATGTTCTCAAGGGCCGCCATGCTGTAGGCCCGGACCAAGCGGGCCAGGCCCGAAAGGTTTTCAGCGGAGATGGGATTTCGTTTGTGGGGCATGGCCGAGGAGCCCTTCTGCCCTTTCGAAAAGAACTCTTCGGCCTCCAGAACCTCGGTCCGTTGCAAATGTCTCAGCTCCACGGAGAACTTCTCGATGGAGGAGGCGAGGAGGGCGAGGGTGGTGAAGAACTCGGCGTGATGGTCCCGTTGGACGATCTGTGAGGAGATCGCCGCGGGCCGAAGCCCCAACCGTCTGCAGACCCGCTCCTCGACCGAGGGAGGGACATGGGCGAAGGTGCCCACGGCGCCCGAGATCTTCCCGACGCCGATCGCCTCTCGGGCCCTCTCCATCCGGAGGCGGTTCCGCTTCATCTCGTCATACCAGAGCGCCATCTTGAGGCCGAAGGTGATGGGCTCGGCATGGATCCCGTGCGTCCGGCCGATCATCAACGTCTCTTTATACTGGAACGCCTTCTGCTTCAGAACGGACAGAAGGCGGTCGATGTCCTGAAGGATGAGATCAGAGGCCTCTTGGAGGAGGAGGGCGAAGGAGGTATCGAGGATGTCCGAGGAGGTGAGGCCGTAATGGAGGTATCTCGACAGGGGGCCGATCGACTCTCCCACGTTGGTGAGGAAGGCGATGACGTCGTGTTTGGTCACCTTCTCCAACTCGTTGACCCGATCCACCTGGAAGGCCGCCTTCTTTCGGATCTCCGTCGCCGCCTCGGCCGGGATCTCCCCAAGCTCCGCAAGGGCATCGCAGACCTCAAGTTCGATGAGGAGCCAGGTCTGATACTTTCGCTCGTCGGTCCAGATGTGGGCCATTTCCGGCCGGGTGTATCGGGGGATCATTCCTTCCTCGGTGATGAACGTCTAACCTCATTTTACTGGTTAGATGGGTAATGTCAACCCTCCGACCCCTTCCCAATATTGACAACCCCTCTGAAGGAAAGGCATATTTGAATTTGTGATCATTTTAAAATCGACGAGGGAGATCGAACAGCTCCGGAAGGCGAATGGGATCGCCGCCGAGGTCTTTCAGAAATTGAGGCCGATGGTGGTCCCCGGAGTGACGACCCAGGAACTCGATCGCATCGCGGAGGCCTTCATTGTCTCGAAGGGGGCATTGCCCGCCTTCAAGGGGTACCGGAACTACCCCGCCACCCTCTGCATCTCGATCAACGAAGAGGTCGTCCATGGCATCCCCGGACCGAGGCGATTGAGGGAGGGCGACATCGTCAGCATCGATGTGGGGGTCAACCTCAACGGCTACTTCGGGGATGCGGCCATCACGCTGCCGGTCGGGGAGGTGGACGAGGGGGCAAAGAGGTTGATGGCGGTGACGGAGAGGGCCCTCTATCTCGGGATCGAGGTGGCCAGGGTCGGAAATCGGCTCTACGACATCTCCCACGCCATCCAGACCTACGTGGAGGCCAACGGGTTTTCGGTGGTCAGAGAGTTCGTAGGCCACGGGGTCGGCAAGAGCCTCCATGAGGAACCGCAGGTGCCCAACTTCGGATCCCCTGGTCAAGGTCCGAGGTTGGAGAAGGGGATGGTCTTCGCCCTCGAACCCATGGTGAACGAAGGGACCTATGAGGTGCGGATCCTCGCGGATGGTTGGACCGTGGTGACCGCCGACGGCAAGCGTTCCGCCCATTTTGAACATACGATCGCCATCACCGACGGGAAGGCCGAGATCCTGAGCCGGTTGTGATTTCCGGTGGGCCCTGCGTTGACCCCCGGGGCAAGAAGACCTTTTGGATCCACCCCGTCAGCGTTCTTTTTCGAGGAGGCGTTTGGGTCATGATGTATCGGGTCGCCAAGGACATGATTGACCTGGTGGGGTACACGCCGCTCGTGAGAATCAACCATATCGTTCCGAATAAAAAGGTAGAGGTCTATGCGAAGCTCGAGCGATACAATCCCGCAGGTTCGGTCAAAGACCGCATCGCCAAGTACATGATCGAATATGGCGAACGGGAGGGCCTCCTCACCAAAGACAAGATCGTCATCGAACCGACCAGCGGCAATACCGGCATCGCCTTGGCCATGGTCTGCGCGGTGAAGGGATACCGGCTTGAGCTGGTGATGCCGGAGACGATGAGCGTCGAGAGACGGAAGATCCTGACGGCCTATGGGGCGAAGATCATCCTGAGCCCTGGCTCGAGGGGCATGGACGGTGCGATCGACCTGGCCGAGGAGATTGCGAAGGACCCCAAATATTACATGCCCCACCAGTTTGAGAATCAGTACAACGTCCTGGCCCATTACGAGACGACGGGCGAGGAGATCTGGAGGGCCACGGAAGGAAGGGTGAAGGTCTTCGTGGCGGGGATGGGCACGACCGGGACCCTGATGGGGGTCTCCAAAAGGCTCAAGGAATATAACCCCGAGGTCAGGATCGTCGGCGTGGAACCCTATCCTAACTCGAAGATCCAAGGGCTGAAGAACCTTGAGACCCATTATGTCCCGGAGATTTACGATCCGAGCCGGCTGGACGAGAAGATCAACGTGAAGGACGAGGACGCCTTCGAAATGGCCAGGGTCCTCACGATTCGAGAAGGGATCTTCTGCGGGATCAGCTCAGGTGCGGCCATGTGGGGAGCCCTGCAGAAGGCCATGGAGATGGAGGAGGGCGTGCTGGTCACGCTCTTTCCGGACGGAGGGGAGAGGTACGTGAGCACGCCCCTCTATGAGCCCAGCAAATGCTTCGAGTGTTTAAAGAAGCATAAAATCCCTACCTGCCTCACCGAAGAATATATTCACTCCCTCGAGTGTCTGGTCAAAGGCGAGCGCTGAGGAACACGGCCTCTCCCAAACCCGACCCACCCTATAGCCGGGCGGACCCGCCTTAAAGTTTATATTTCAATTTTCTTAAAAGCTCTTTCCTCCATGAGATCCCCTCCCCTTCTTCGATCCCCTTGGGTGAGGAGCCATCGATCACGCCGAGGACGCCCCGGCCCTGTTCGGACTGGGCCAAGACGACCTCCACGGGGTTCGCCGTGGCGCAGTAAAGGGTGCAAACCTCTTGGCACATCTTGATCGCATTGAGGACGTTGATAGGAAAGGCATCCCTCAAAAAGATGAGGAAGGTGTGGCCGGCTCCTATGCGGTAGGCATTCTTCATGGCCGCCTCTTTAAGGGCTTCGTCATTCCCTTCCCCCCGCACCAGACAGTGGCCCGAGGCCTCGCAGAACCCGATCCCGAACTTGATGTTGGGCACCGATCCGACGAGCATCTCGTAGAGGTCTTCCACCGTCTTGATGAAATGGGACTGCCCGAAGATCACGTTGCATCCCTCTGGGATTTCGATTCGTTCCAGTTTCAGTTCCATCTCTTTCCTCCTGTGGTGAATGGATTAGATACCGCCATCGTCCTCCCTTTAAAGGAGCCTCCGTCCCCTCTTCCCCGGGAGGGCCAAACACGATCGGAGAAGGAGTTCATTTGATCGGGATCACCCGGCCGCCGGTCATCTTCACCAGGTCTTCGGGCGAAAGCTTAAAGACGGCCCGGGGAGTGCCAGCTGCGGCCCAGATCTCGTCGTATTGGAAGAGATCCTCATCGATGAACATTTCGGCCCTCTCGAGGTGACCCACCGGGGGCACACCGCCGATGACGAATCCCGTCTTTTCCCGGACGAAGGTGGCATCGGCTTTGACGAGGGGTTCGGAGACCCAGGGCTCGACCTTCTTCTCATCGACGCGGTTCGATCCGCTGGCCATCACCAGGATCGGACGGCCCGTCAGGCTCCCACGGAAGACGATGGTCTTTACGATCTGCTCCACCCTGCACCCGACGGCCCGAGCGGCCTCTGCGGAGGTCCGGGTGGTAACCGCGAGTTCTACCACCTGGTTCGGGAATCCGAGGGTTTTTAAGGCCTCTTGGACTTTGGATGCGCTCGGACTCAAAAGGGGACCCATCGAAAAAAATGTAGAGAATTTGTTTAAAAAAGTCAATTTCAACGGGCCATTGACTTTTTCGGCCCAATCCACTAATTCATAGCTGGCGGGATGGGTTTTTAAGCTTAAGCCTTAGCTTTGCCTTTGAGGCAAGGCCGACCAGGCTCAAAAGCGGGGCGGTCACCCCTTGGCAGGAACCGTCTCGAGCGGGGTCGGTAGAAGAAGGGAGAATGAACGATGACCCAGGTGATGATCAGACCGATGGAGCCGGAGGATATCAACGGCATTCTTGAAATTGACCGGAAGATCAGCGGAATGGACAGGGCGGTTACCTACCAGGGCCTGGTCCGGAAGGGTTTGGGGGGCGAGGTCGACATGAGCTTCGTGGCCGAGGTCGGCCAACAGCTCGTCGGTTTCCTTCTCGCCTACCTTTCCTACGTTCGGGAGGAGCTTTCCGAGGCCTGCGTGATTCAGATCTTCGGTGTGGATCCGGCCTTCCAGAGGCAGGGCATCGCCTCAAAACTCATCCAGGCCCTGATCGAAAGGTGCCAGGCCAGAAAGATCAAATTGATTCGGGTGATGGTGGCCGAAAGGGATGGCGATCTTCAAGGGTTCTTCAAACGATTCGGGTTCGAACGAGGGCGATATATCGAATATTCAAAAAATCTCTAAGGGGTTGTCCTGACCCTTGAAGGCTCTTTCCTAAGGGCCCTCCCTCACCGAGGTCCGGATTTCCAGCCTCCTTCCGTCCGTCCGGACCACGATGGCCCCATGCCGATCCGTCCTCAGGATCTTCGCTCCCAAGGCTTCGTACCGCTGGAGGACCGACGGATGGGGAAGCCTTCCGGCGGTCCCTTTCCCCACACTCATAATCGCATAGTCCGGTTTCACCCTTTCGAGGAAGGGGAGGCTGCTCGAGGAGTGGCTTCCATGGTGGGGGACTTTGAGCACCTGTGCCCGAAGCCCATGGCCCTTTCTCACCATCCTTTCCTCAGCCTCGGCCTCCACATCTCCCGGCAGGAGGAAGAGGACCTCTTTGAATGTGATCCTCAACACGAGGGATTGGTTGTTAAGCCAGGTGGAAAACCGCTTTCGATCCGTCGGAGGGGTGAACGCCGGAGGATTGAGGAAGGCGATCTCCACCCCGTTCACCCAAAGGGGATCGGACTGTTCATTGTGGGATCGGTGCGGGATCTGCCTTTGGCGGAGCGTCTTCCATAGAGGGGCAGAGGCCTCCATGCGTTGGGTAAGCCCGTTGTCCCAGAACTGGCCGATGGTGAATTGGGAGGCGATGAAGAGCAACCCCTTCCAATGGTCCGGATCCGGGTGGGTGAGGACGAGGTAATCCATCTTTCGGATCTTCTTCTTCCACAGGAAGGGGGCGAGCACCCTCTTTCCGATATCGAAGCGGCCCTCGAAAGATCCCCCTCCATCGATCAGCATCCTCTTGCCCCTTGGAAACTCGATCAGGATCGAATCTCCGTGACCCACGTCGAGGAAGGTGATTTGGAGGTCTTTTCGGAGAACGTCCTTGAAGCCCCAGTAGAGACCATTGGCGATGAGGAGGAGTATGGCCGAAGCGAAGAGCCAACGGAGGCCTCTTCCCCTTCGAAGGTGGACTCCCAAGAAGACGAGAAGGTAGAAGAGCAGGACCTCCAAGGCGGTGGGGGTGGGAAGGTAGAGGGAGGCGAGCGGGATCGAGGCCAAGGCTCCGAGGACTCTGAGAAGAAGGTCTGTCAGGGATTGGGCGAGGGCGATGAGAAGGCTTGCCAGGGGAGAGAAGACGAAGGAGAGGAGACAGGCGATCAAGGCCAGGGGGACGATGAGGAACCCAACCCAGGGGACGATCAGGGGGTTGGCCATCCACCCGATGAGGGAAATCCGGTTGAAATGGAGAACCACGATGGGAGCGGTCCCGACGATGGCGACGACCGTGACGAGGAGGGAGAGCATCCCATATTGAAAAATCTTCCGTTTGTGGGAAACCCCAGAGGGGAGGAGGGGTATCCTTAAAACGTTCTGATAGAGGCGCGGCACGAGGTAGAGGATGGCCAGGACTGCCGAGAAAGAGAGCTGGAAGGAGACGTCGAAAAGGGAAGGGGGCGAGAAGAGGAGGATGACGAAGGCGGCCAGGCCGAGGGAATGGAGGAGGTGTCTTTGGCGGTCGGTCACGATGGAGAGGAAGAGGGCAAAGACCATGATCGCAGCCCGGATGACGGAAATCCCCCCACCTGCAATGAAGACATAGAGGAGGAGGCAGGGGAGGGTGAGCCCAGCAGCCCATTTTTTGACCGAAAGGGAGAGGAGGAGAAACTCCGAACGCTTCATCAATCCGAAGAAGAGGGAGAAGGTGAGGAGGGCGACGATGCCGAGGTGATCGCCAGAGATGGCCAAGAGGTGTGCCGTGCCTGTGGCGACGAAGGATTCTCGAACCTCTTCCGGGATCCTTCCTTGTTCTCCCAGCACGAGGGCCTGAAGGATGGAGGAGGCGGGGGGTTGGGTCTCCTTCTCTATAAACGCCCTTATATGGTCCCGCCAGGCCTCGATCTTCGAAAGCAGGGGGTTTCCAAATCCATCGCCCGTTTTGACCCAAAGCCTCTCGTCGGACAGGTATCCGATGGCATAGATCCTCTCGTGGGCGAGATAGCGTTCATAGGAGAAAACCCCGGGGTTTCGGAACCCCGTGGGCCGTTCCAGCCTGCAGAGGAATCGGATTCGATCTCCGTAACCCACGGCCGGGTCCGGATCCTTCAAGTCCAAGAGGAGGCGACCTTCCACCGAGGCCAGATGGTTTTCAGACCGGACCGTTCGGGCTTCGATCCTCAGACGGGTCCCCTCGGGCCTTCGCTCTGGCGGCCGGACGATCGTTCCCTCGACCAAGACCCGATCGGCACGGGTGAACCGGGAGATATGGTGGTGAGGGAGATCGGGATAAACGTAGGACTGCATCGAGGCCATCCCCAGGCCGAAGAAGAAAAGGAGGCCGAGCCAGGAGCCTTTCCGTTGCCATCTCAGGAGGAGGAAGAGAAGCCATAAGCCGAGGAGGCCCAGGAGGAGGAAGAGGGCCAAAGGGCCCTTCAGAGGAAGCTCGAACTGTCCGAACCAGATCCCGGCCGCATAGAAGAGAACGGCTGGAAGCAGGGGGAGGCGGAAGACCGATCCCATCTTTTCTCATGGTCCTCGTGGGTCAATCGTCAAGGAATCATACCGCCTCGGGAGGGGGAGATCAACGGGAGGACGAGAAGGGGTTGGAACGGCCTTTTTTGGGGCCGATCGTCGGGTTGACAAGGCCTTTGACTTTATTTTAAAAATTTTTATAATTTAAAAATTATATGCCAAGAGGAAAGGAGGGTGAAGATGGATGCCAGACGTTCGGATTAAGGAGAACGAGTCCTTCGAAAACGCGCTTCGTCGGTTCAAAAAACAGGTGGAGAAGACAGGGATCCTTTCCGAGATAAGAAAGCGGGAACATTACGAGAAGCCGAGCATCAAACGGAAGAAGAAGGCGTTGGCTGCGAAGAAGCGGATGATGAAGAGGATGAGGAAGCTCGCCGAGAGAGGATGAGATGTCCCTGGAAGAGAAGATCACCGAAGAGATGAAGCAGGCGATGAGGGCCAACGATAAGGTTCGGCTTTCGGCGATCCGGATGATCCGGTCATCTCTCAAGAACAAGGAGATCGAACTGAGGAGAAGACTGGAGGATGAGGAGGTGATCAAGGTCATCCAAGGCATGGTGCGCAAGGCCGAAGAGTCGATCGAGCAGTTTCAGGCGGGGGGGCGGACCGACCTCGTGGAGAAGGAGCGGGCGGAGATCGAGGTCATGAAATCGTTTCTCCCGCAGCCGATGAGCCGGGAAGAGCTCCTCAAGGTCATCGACGAGACGATCCGGGAAACCCAGGCCTCGTCCGTGAAAGATATGGGAAAGGTGATGAAGGCGGTGATGCCCAAATTGGGGGGGAGGGCCGATGGCAAGGTGATCAATCAGCTGGTCAAAGAGAGACTGTCCCCATAACTTCCCTCCTCTTAACGATCTCACCCCAACACGCTATGGATCATCGTTCCCTCAAGGTTTTAGAGTATGACACCCTCTTGGGCTTCTTAAAAGATTTATCCATCTCACCCCTGGGCCAGAGGCGATGTCTCGGCCTGAGGCCCCTGACGGACCCCCTCCTGATCGAATCGAGGTTGAACGAGGTGATGGAGCTGAAGGAGATCCTCCAAACCGTGGGGGATCTCCCCCTCGGAGGGCTGAAGGATATCGGCGATCTCCTAAGGCGTTTGGACGTGGAGGGGACCGTCCTCGACGTCCAGGAGATCCTCAGCCTCTCCGCCATGATCGCCCTTTCGAAAGGGCTGAGGAAGTTCTTCCAGAGGCCGGAGATCCGGGCCCCGATCCTTCGAGAGAAGGTCTCGGGCCTGGCCTCCCATAAGTCCCTTGAAAGGGAGATTCTCCATGCGGTGAGCCCCAAGGGCGAAATCCTCGATCGGGCAAGTCCCCAGCTTTCGGCCCTCCGCCATCGCCTGGCAGAGGTGAGGCAGAGGGCGAAGGAGACGCTCGAACGCCTCCTTCGCCGGGAAGACCTTCAGCCCATCTTCCAGGAAGATTTCATTACGTTGAGAAACGGGAGATATGTCCTCCTGGTCAAGGTGGAGTTCAAAGGCCGGCTCGAGGGGATCATCCACGATCAATCCCAGAGCCGGATGAGCGTCTACTTCGAACCCCTTCAGGTCGTCCCCTTCAACAACGAGATCAGTGTCCTTTACGCGGAGGAGAAGGAAGAGGAGTATCGGATCCTCTCCGATCTCTCCCGGCAGATCCGGGCAGATTTGCCCTCCCTCTGGGCCGATTACGAAATCCTCGGTGAACTCGACTGTCTCTATGCCATGGCCCGATTGAGCCTCCTCCTCAACGGGACCAAACCGGCCCTGAACGAAGAGGGGAGGATCCTCTTGAAGGAGGCGAGAAACCCCTTGCTCAGCCTCCGACAGGTCGAAAAGGTCGTTCCGGTCGATCTCCGGATGGAAGGAGGGGTGCGGACCTTAATCATCAGTGGCGCCAACGCGGGGGGAAAGACCGTCGCTCTCAAAACCCTTGGGCTTTTGACCCTGATGGTCCAAACGGGGCTCCCCATCCCCGTGGCCGAAGGCAGCGAGGCAGCGGTCTTTCGAGAGGTCTTTGCCGTGATCGGCGACGAACAGAGCCTCACCGAGAACCTGAGCAGCTTCTCCGGCCATCTCCTTCATGTGAACGCCATCCTCGAGCATTCCGGGCCGCATTCCTTGGTGCTCCTCGACGAGCTGGGTGGGGGGACGAACAGCTCCGAGGGGGCGGCGCTGGCCATGGGATTTCTCGACCTGTTCAGGGAGAAGGGGGCCTCCGTCGTCGTCACCACCCATTTCGACGGCCTTAAGGCCTATGGCTTTCTCCATCCCGATGTCGAGAATGTCTCGGTCAGGTTTGACGAAAAGACGATGGAGCCCCTCTACCTGCTCTCTTACGGAACGACCGGGACGAGTCATGCCCTGATGGTGGCCGAAAGGTTGGGGATCTCCGAGAAGGTGCTGAGACGGGCCCGACAACATCTGGTCGGAGGTGGAGAGGAGCTGACCCAGGCCTTGAAGGGGCTCGAAGAGGCGAGGAGGGAGGCGGAGCTTCAGCGCCATGCGTGGGCCAAGGCGAAGGAAGAGGCGGAGCGAGAGCGGAAGAGGTTCCGGGAGCTCCTCCAGAAGATCCAGGAGGGAAGAGAAGCGATCCTCCGCAGGGCCGAGGAGAGGGTGAGAAAGTCGGTCCAGATGGCAGAGGAGGAATTAAAAAACTGGCTGAGGTCACAAAAAGAGAGGCCTCCCTCTCAAGTCCGTCCAAGGGAGATCCAGAAGATCAAAGCGACGTTTCTCACCCCTTTCCAGAAAAAGAGATCCAGGGTCGGATCAAGTGGATTCACCACGGGGGAACGTGTTAGAATTGAGAGCCTCGGCAAAGAGGGCGTCCTCGTCCAAGTGGAGGAGAAGGCCAATCGGGCCGAGGTCATGACGGAGAAGGCCAGATGGATCATCCCCCTCCACGATCTCGCAAGGGTTTCCAAGACCGAGCCCGGGGGTGAGGGAGGAGGGCGGGAAACCCTTCGTCCTTTCACGCCCCCTTTTGAGAAGCCCCCAGAGGAGGCTCTCACCGAGTTGAATGTGATCGGCCTGACCATCGACGAAGCCCTGCCGCTGGTGGACAAGTTCATCGATCAAGCGCTCCTTCACGGGAAAGAGAAGGTCCAGATCATCCACGGGATCGGATCGGGAAGGCTGCGGGCCGCCATCCAGCGATATTTGAACGAACACCGAGGGGTCAGACAGGTCTCCCCGGCGGACCTGAGACATGGGGGTGCGGGGGTGACCGTGGTGGAGCTGAGGTAACCTCCTTTGACCAATGGATTTCTCTCGCCCGAGAAGATTGGAGAGATCCGAAATCGAGCCAGCCTCCTTGAAGTGGTTTCGGACTACGTCAGCCTGAAGAAGGCGGGGAGGAACTTCAAAGGGTTATGCCCTTTCCACGCAGAGAAGACCCCCTCGTTCATGGTGAACGAGGAGAAGCAGATCTTCCACTGTTTTGGTTGCGGGGAAGGCGGCGATGTCTTCGCCTTTTTAATGAAGGCAGGCCATCTCACCTTCGTCGAGGCAGCCAGGGAGCTGGCCAAACGATATGGGGTAGCCCTCCCCCGTTCCGAACCCTCCCGTGCCGCCTGGAAGGAGGGGGCCAAGCGGGAGACCCTCTTCCAAATCAACCAGATGGCCGCCGACTACTTTCATGACCTTCTCGTCCGGAGAAGAGAGGGGGAGGAGGGACGAGATTACCTGGCCCAAAGAGGCGTGAGCCAAGAAGTGATCCAGGAATATCGATTGGGCTATGCAAGCGCCCAGTGGGAGGGCCTGGTGGAACACCTCAGGGAGAAGAAGGCCCCTCTGGAACTGGCGTGGGAAGTGGGGTTGATCCTTCCGAAGCGAAAAGAGGGATGGTACGACGCCTTTCGAAGGAGGATCATCTTTCCCATCCTCGATCTCCAGAAACGGGTCGTCGGATTCGGAGGCCGTGCGCTCGGAGATGGGCAGCCCAAGTATCTCAACTCCCCGGATTCGACGGTCTATCACAAGGGCGAGGTCCTTTACGGCCTCCATGTGGCAAGGCGCTTTATCCCGGATCGCCAAGGGGCCATCCTCGTCGAAGGGTATTTCGATCTCCTCACCCTCCATCAATACGGTTACTCCCAGGCCGTTGCGACCCTTGGCACAGCCCTGACGGCCCAGCAGATCCGGATCCTAAAGCGATATACGGAAATGCTCTTCTTGGTCTACGATTCCGATCGGCCTGGCCTTCAGGCGATGCTCCGCACCTTGCCCCTCCTCCTTGAGGAGGAGATGCTGGCCCGGGTGGTCCTCCTTCCCCCAGGGGAGGATCCGGACAGCTTCCTGAAAAAAGGAAACCGGGGACTTTTTGAGGAGAGGTTGGCCCGAGCCCCTTTCTTGCTCGACTTTTTCTTCGACTGGTTGATGGGGCTTTATGACCCGAGGTCGATCGAGGGGAGGGTGAAGATCGCCAAGGAGGGGATGGCGATGGTCCAGAGGATTCAGGAACCGGTCCGGAGGGCCCTCTATGTCAGGGCCTTGGCGGAACGTCTCGACCTCAAGGAGGAGGATCTCCTTAAGGCGGTTCGGTCGGTTCTTCCTCCCAAAGCCCCATCTCAAGGAGGTTCTCGGGAGGCTTCGGGAAGCCCCCTTCCCAAATCGGAGGAGACGCTCATCCGCCTCATGATCCAACATCCCGAATCCATCCCGGTGATCTCCAGAGAAGGGATCTTGAAGGAGTTCGAAAGCCCGTTGTTGAAAAGGATGGGCGAGCAACTGGAGTCGATCTACCAGAGGAAGGGGAGGCTGGAACTTTCGGAGGTCGTTGGCGAGGTGGAAGAGGAGTTGAGGGAGAGGCTCTGCCACTATGCCTTTGAAGAAGGGGGGGAATGGAACGAGGCCTCGAAACGAATTTTGAAAGATTGTATCGAAAAGATTCGGCGCAAAAAACTGAGCCAGGACGAGAAAGACCTCCTCAGGCGGATTCAGGAGGCGGAGCGGCGAAACACCGAAGAACTCGAAGGCCTCCTGAGGAGGCGGCAAGAATTGGCCAGGCAGAAGGAGCTTTTGAGGAGCATGGGTCGCAAGGCTTGAGAGGTCAAGATGGCACGAGGGGCAGAGGGGAACAGCATGGAAGACGTCCTCTCTTTGGGGGAAGAAAAGCCGTACGCCCCCTTCAACGATGCGAAGGGATCTGCCTTGGAGGAGCTCACCTCCGCCGATCCCATCGACGATGTCTTCCTAACCCTGGACGAGATCGATCTGGAGGGGACCGAGGACGTGACAGGACCGGAGGTCGAACCGGATCGCCTCTGGGAGGCCGAAGAGGAAGAGGAGGAATGGACTCATGGGGGAGGCAGCAACGATCCGGTTCGGATATATCTCCGGGAGATGGGGGCCGTCTCCCTCCTCAACCGGGAGGGCGAGGTGGAGATCGCCAAAAAGATCGAGGAGGGAAAGAGAGAGGTCCTGAGCGTCGTTCTGAACTGTCCCATGGCCGTCAAGGAGATCCTCCACTTGGGACAGGCCCTCAAATCTGGAAAGGTCCATATCCGAGAGGTGACCAGTGCCATCGACGAGGACGAGACCAATGCGGAGGAGGTGCAGAGTCAGAAGAGGAGGGTCTTGGAGCTGATCGACCGAATCCGGCGCAGTCAAACGGTGGGTCAGAGGACCGCGCCGAGAAGAGGCCCCTCGGAGAAGAGGGGCGGGGGTGGTCGCGCACGGGGGAAGCCCGAGGAGACCATCGAGTGGCTGAGGGCGATCCATTTGAAAGAGAGTCAGATCCACCGGATCATCCAGAAGATGAAACATCTCCTCGGCCGGATGGAGAAGGCGGAACAGGAGATCAAAAGGTTGGAAGATCAGATGGGGATCACGGTCCGGGAGGCCAGGGCCCTTTTGAAGAAAAGAAGGGCGAGAAAGGAGCAGGAGAGGGCCTCCCATCGAGATCGGTCTCTGAGTTGGGCCGATCTCCAGGAGATCGATCGGGCCGCCAAGGCCTATGAGAAAAAGATCGCCCGTTGGGAGGCCGAGGCCGGTCTCTCCACCCACCAATTAAAGGGGGCTGTGCAGGCCATTTTGGCCGGCGAAGCCAAGGCAAAAGAGGCAAAGGCCGAGCTGGTCAAGGCCAACCTGAGGCTGGTCGTCTCCATCGCGAAAAAGTATATGAACCGGGGGTTGCAATTTCTCGACCTGATCCAAGAGGGGAACATCGGATTGATGAAGGCGGTGGACAAGTTCGAATACCAGCGGGGATATAAGTTCAGCACCTACGCCACCTGGTGGATTCGGCAGGCCATCACCCGGGCCATCGCAGACCAGGCCCGGACGATCCGCATCCCAGTCCACATGATCGAGACGATCAACAAACTCGTCCGGACCTCCAGGGCCCTGATCCAGGAGATCGGCCGTGAACCGACCCCCGAGGAGATTGCCGAGAGGATGGAGATCCCCCTGGAAAAGGTCCGCCGGATCTTAAGGGTGGCCAGGGAGCCCATCTCCCTCGACACCCCTGTGGGGGATGATGAAGAGAGTCATCTGGGAGACTTCATCGAAGACAAGAACCTCACGTCGCCGATCGATGCCGTCATCCACATCAATTTGGCGGAACAGACCCGGAAGATCCTTTCGACGCTCACCGCAAGGGAGGAGAAGGTCTTGAGGCTTCGTTTCGGCATCGACGAAAAGTATGATCGAACCCTCGAGGAGGTGGGGCAGGATTTCGAGGTGACCCGTGAGCGGATCAGGCAGATCGAGGCTAAGGCCTTGCGAAAGCTCCGTCATCCGAGTCGGGCCAAAACGTTAAGGCCTTTTATCGAGACCTGATTCCGGAGGGGTAGGAAAGAAGAGGCCGAGAACAGGGATGAGACGCTTAACCTCAAGGTCTCCGGAGGGGAGGAACGCCAAGGGGTCGAAGGTTGACACCCCGAAGGGATGGAATATAATCAGAAGAGGGCCCATAGCTCAGCTGGAAGAGCCACCGGCTCATAACCGGAAGGTCCCTGGTTCGAACCCAGGTGGGCCCATTGGAACGGAAGAGGGTGGTATCCATCGGTCTCAATGTAAGAAGCTCCACTATGGGTTTTGGCCGGAAAAGAGTGCACCCTCCGGTGCACTCTTTTTCATTTTAGGATGAGAGAAACCTTTTCCCCCCGAGAGACCATCACCGGGGGATGGTGAGACGGGAGGTTACCCTTGAAGGAAGATCTCGAACTCCTTTGGGAACTTCAGAAGATCGATCTCGAATTGAAGATGATCGAGGAAGAGCGAAAACGGTATCCCAAGGAAATCCTAAAGCTTGAAGAGAGACAGAGGCAGGAGAGGGAGAAGGTGCTCAAGGAGAGGGAGAGGCTCGAGGCCCTCGAGAAGGAGAGGAGGCAGAAAGAGAGGCACCTCCTCGGAGAGCAGGATCGGATCAAGCGGTCCGAGGGGAAGATGATGGAGGTCAAGACGAACAAGGAGTATCAGGCCCTTCTGGCCGAGATCGATGCCCTGAAGGAGGCCGCTGGCCGGACCGAGGAGGAGATCCTGCTGCTGATGGAGGAGCTGGAGGAGATGAAGAAGCAGCTGGCCCGCCGGGAGAGGGAAATGGCCCATACCCTCGAGCAGGTCGAGGCCGAGAAGAGGGCGCTTCTGGAGAGATTGAGCCGGGGGGAGGAGCTCTATAAAGAGAAGATGGAACGAAAGGAAGTCCTTTCAAAACAGGTGGAGTCGAAGCTCTTCAATCTCTACAATACGCTGAAGGAGAAACGGCAGGGCATCGGGATCGTGAGCGCCAAGAACGAGACCTGCCAGGGCTGTTTTGTGAACGTCCCTCCCCAGCTCTTCATCGAGGTCCAGAAGAACAACGCCCTCATCCGGTGTCCCAACTGCAGCCGTATCCTCTACTGGGAGGGGAACGGGGAGAAGAAATGATGCCAAAGGCCGGAGGGAAAACCCGCGAGAGAATCGAGGAGCTTTTCATCTTCATCGACGGCGCCTCCAAGGGCAATCCGGGTCGTGCAGCGGCAGGGGTCTACATCACCGATCGGGAGGGGAACGCGATCCTTAAAAAGGGAAAGTTCCTCGGCCACCGGACCAATAACGAAGCAGAATATGAGGCCCTTCTTTTAGGGATGGAGGAGGCGAGAAAACTCGGGGGGAGGACCGTTTCGGTCTATACCGATTCGGAATTGGTTCAGAGGCAGGTGGAAGGTCTCTACCGCGTCCGGGAGCCCCATCTGATGGCGCTCCATGCGAAGGTGATGGAGAGGAAGAAGGCCTTCGAGACCTTCAGGATCGAGTCGATTCCGAGGGAAGAAAACCAAGAGGCGGACCTTCAGGCCAACTTGGCCCTGCGAAAGGGATTCCAAAGGGAGAAGAGAAAGGGGGGGATCGGAAGGGAATGAGATGGTCGCCCCGCCTCCTGTCCCAAGGACCCGGAGGTGGGGAGGAAAGTCCGAGCTCCACAGGGCAGGGTGGTCCGTAACACGGACAATTCCGTCTCCCAAGAGGCGGAAGAAGGAAAGTGCCACAGAAAAGATACCGTCCCGCCCCGCGGGATAAGGGTGAAAAGGCGAGGTAAGAGCTCACCAGCGCCCCGAGCGATCGAGGCGGCTTGGTAAACCCCACCCGGAGCAAGACCAAATAGGTCCCGTTTCTCCTTGCACCAAAGCAGGGAGAGGAGAAAGGCCCATTCAACTCCCCCTCCAACCCGGAGGGGAGACGGGACGGGTAAGGTCGCTTGAGGTCCTGAGCAATCAGGATCCCAGATACATGACCATCCCTCCGGTCCCGTCCCTGGCGGGGCCGGAGGACAGAACTCGGCTTACGGTTCTCTCCGCTCCCCCTCGAATTTCCCTGCGGCCGTCGGAATTTTCCAATCCCATGGGAAGAAAGCTTACCCCCGAACAGCGAAGGCGACGGAACGAGCTGATCCTCATCGGGGTCATCTCGGTGGTGATCGTCGTCCTGACCACCGTCGAGATGAAGATCCCCCAGGTGGCCGAACAGGTGCCGATCGCCAACAACATCATCATCTTCACCCTCATCAACATCAACATCATTCTGATCCTCCTGCTCATCTTTTTGGTGATTCGAAACCTGGTCAAATTGGTCTTCGAACGGAAGCGGGAGGTCCTCGGGGCGAAGTTGAGGACCAAATTGGTGATGGCCTTCATCCTCCTGACCCTCGTCCCGACGTTCCTTCTCTTCTTCGTGGCCGCGGGATTCATCACCAACAGTGTCGAGCACTGGTTCAAGGCTCAGGTCGAGCAGTCCCTTCAGGTCTCCTTGGAAGTCGCCCAGACCTACTATCGGGATTTTTCTCAAAATACGGTCTCCTCCGCACGGCAGATCAGCCGCGCCCTCACCCAACAGGGCCTTTTCAAGCGCGAGCCCGACTGGCCCTCCCTCAAGCGGCTCTTGGAGGGGAAACGCCAAGAGTACCATCTGAGCGCCTTGGGACTTTTCCTCAAAGGAGAGAGGGGGGCCCTTCGAACGGAGGACCCCGCCTTGAAGGGGCTTTGGTTTTCGTTGCCCAAGGACATGGTGGAGGTCGGGTATGCGGGAAAGGAGATCTCGAGGACCCTCCCTGTGGGGGAGGGGGAGATGATCACCGGGGTTGCTCCGGTCTTCGATCCCACGGAGAGGGGCGAGGTCGTCGGCATCCTCGTAGCCTCCTACTTTTTGCCGAAGAGCCTGTCCGAAAAGATGAAGGCGATCTCCCAGGCCTCGGTCGATTACAGACAGTTGAAGGCGTTGAAGAGGCCGATCAAGTTCAGCTACATGATGGCCCTGTTGATGGTCACCCTCCTCATCGTCTTCTCCGCCATCTGGTTCGGGATTCGGTTGGCCAAGGACATCACCGTCCCCATCAAGGAGCTGGCGGAGGCCACCCACCGGATCGCCGAAGGCGACCTCAATGTCCGGATCGAGATGAAGGCGGCCGACGAGATCGGGAAGCTCGTCCAGTCCTTCAACCAGATGACGAGGGACCTCCAGGTGAGCCGGGCCGAGCTCGAGCAGAGGAGGAAGTACATGGAGATCGTCCTGAAGAATGTGGCCGGGGGCGTCCTCTCCATCGACGATCAGGGCGTGATCACCACGATCAATACCTCTGCCGAAGAGATCCTCGGGATCAAAGCCGAGGAGGCCCTGGGGAGACCTTATGCCGAGGCCCTCGACCGGGCCTACCAAGAACAGCTTGCCGGCCTTTTAGACGAACTGAAGTCCTCCCAGAAGGATTCGATCGAGAGGCAGGTCACCGTCACAAGCCGCGGAAAGGCCTTCTCCCTGTTGATCCACCTTGCGACGTTGAAGGATGAGGAGGGGAGACCCCTGGGGTTTGTGGCCGTCTTCGATGACCTGACCCAGTTGATCAAGGCCCAGAGGATGGCGGCCTGGAGGGAGGTGGCCCGCAGGATCGCCCACGAGATCAAAAACCCCCTGACCCCGATCCAGCTCTCCGCCCAGAGGTTGAGAAAACGTTACCTGGAAAAGCTCGGAGACGACGGAAAGGTCTTCGACGAGTGCACCCGCACGATCGTCAAACAGGTCGAGGAGCTAAAGGGGATGGTGAACGAATTTTCGAACTTCGCCCGGATGCCGGCCTCGAATCCCACCCCCAATTCGCTCAACGAGATCATCGAGGAGGCCCTTCTCCTCTTTCGAGAGGCCCACCGGGAGGTGAGGTTTCTGTTTACTCCGGAGCAACTTCCGGTCCAATATCTGGATCGGGAGCAGATGAAGCGGGTGTTGATCAATCTCATCAAGAATAGCCTCGCGGCCATCGAACAGGATGGCGAGATCCACATCCGGACGAGTTATGACCCGAACCTCCAGATGGTGCGGTTAGAGGTGAGCGACAACGGATGTGGGATCCCGGATGAGGACAAGGGCAGGCTCTTCGAACCCTACTATTCGACGAAAAAGAGCGGGACCGGCCTGGGACTGACGATCGTCAACGCCATCGTCTCCGACCACCACGGATACATCCGGGTCCGCGACAACCATCCCAAAGGCACCACCTTCCTCATCGAACTTCCCGTCAGGGCATAGGATCGATCACTTGAGCCTGGGCAGCCAGGTGGCGATCTCGGGAAAGAGGATCAGAATTCCCACGGCGATCAGCTGGATGATCATGAAGGGGATCACCCCCCGGAAGATGTGGTTCATGGTGACCCCCGGAGGGGCCACCCCCCGGAGGAAGAAGAGGCTGGCTCCGACCGGAGGGCTGAGAAAGGCGGTCTGGAGGTTCATGGCGATGAGGACCGCATACCAGAGGAGATCGATCCCGACCTGCTGGGCTGCCGGCACGAGCAAGGGGACGGCGATCAGGCTGATCTCGAGGAATTCGAAGAAGATCCCGAGGAGAAAGATGAGGATCATGCTGGTCACGATGAAGCCGACCTTCTCTCCGGGAAGGTTGAGAAGCCACCCCTTGACCATCTCCTGACCCCCCAGACCGATGAAGACCATTCCGAAGGCGCTTGCGCCGATGACCACCAGGAAGACCATGCAGGTCAGGAGCATCGTCCCCTGCATCACCTCATAAAGCATCCTGAGGCTGAGGCGACGGTGCAGTCCGCAGAGGATGAGGGAGCCGAGGACGCCGATCGAGGCCGATTCCGTAGGGGTGGCGATGCCGAAGAAGATGGAGCCCAGGACCGCGATGATGAGACAGGACGGCGGAAGGACCGATTTGAGGACTCGCAGGGCGATCTGCCTCCGGGAGAGGGTTGAAGGGATGGGAGGAGGGGAGAGTTCGGGTTTGAGGTAAGCGATGACCCCGATGTAGAGGATATAAAGAATAACCAAAAGGATTCCGGGGAGGAAGGAGGCGGCGAAGAGGTCGCTCACCGAGAGGCCCATGACATCGCCCAGCACGATGAGGACGATGCTCGGGGGGATGATCTGGCCCAGCGTGCCGGCCGCGCAGATCGTGCCCGTGGCGAACTCCGGAGAATAGTGATGGCGGAGCATCGTGGGAAGGGCGAGCAACCCCATCGTGACGATGATCCCTCCCACAATGCCGGTCGAGGCGGCCAGCAAGGCCCCCACGATGATGACGGAGATGGCCAGGCCTCCCCGAAGGGGTCCGAACATGACGGTCATCATCTCGAGGAGTTCGTCGGCTATGCCGGAGCGTTCGAGGATGAGTCCCATCAGGACGAAGAGGGGAACCGCGATCAGGGTCATGTTGGTCATCAGACCCCAGACCCGGAGAGGGAGGAGGGAGAAGAGGTCCAGTCCGAAACCGATCAGGCCGAAGAAGAGGGCGGTCGATCCGATGGCGAAGGCCACATGGGTGCCCAGCAAGAGAAGGACGGTCAAGGAGATGAGCATCAGGATGCTCAGGGATTCCATCAGGGTTCCCCCTTTTGAGGGTCTTGCCTCCGGGCCGAGGGAGGGTGAAAGAGAATGTGGATGCTTTTGATCAGTTCAGAAAGTGCCTGCAGGAGGAGAAGGCCGAACCCAACGGGAATGGCCGCCTTGAGCACCCATCGAGCGGGGAGGCCTCCAGGATCTCCGGACCGTTCGGCGATCTGGTAGGCCGTGAGCATGAATTTCCAGGAAAAGCCGATCATCAGGAGACAGAAGGGGATGACGAGGATGAGGAGGCCAAAGAGGTTGACGCCGGCTTTCATCCGGGGGGACATCCGGTCGTAGAAGATGTCGACCCTCACATGGCGATCGTATTTCAAAGTGTAGGCCAGGCCGAGGAGGAATAAGAGCGAATAGAGGTGCCAGGTCGTCTCCTGAAGGGCGACCGAGGTGATCCGAAAGAGATACCTCTGGATGGTCTCATAGGCCGTGACGGCAAATAAGATCAGGGCGAGCCACATGACGACCCGCCCTGACCACTCGTTGATGAAATCGATCAGGCGAACAAGCCAATGCATCGCTTCCGCCCACGCCCTATTTTAATTCCTCAGCCTTGAAGTAGGCCCTCGCCGCGATCTCTCCCCAGGGATCCACATCCTTTCGGAATTTCAGATAGGCTTCATAGACCTTCTTGAAGGCGCCGGTTTTGTCGGCGGCCGCCTCCTCGGCCAGGACATCGTGGGTCAACTTGCGGAAGGCCTTGAGGACGTCGACCGGAAATTTGACGAACTTCACGTCGGGGAATTGTCTCTTGATTTCGGCCATCCCCTTGGCATTCTCCATCTCGAATTGGGCGTAGGACCAGTTGTTCACCTCATAGGCAGCCGCCCGGACCACGGCCTGGAGGTCTTTGGGAAGCTCGTCCCATTTCTTCTTGTTGATCATCAGTTCGCACTGGGACCCCGGCTCATGCCAACCGGGATAGTAGTAGAATTTGGCCACTTTGGGAAATCCGAGCCTCAAATCGTGGGCCGGGCCGACCCATTCGGCCGCATCGACCACCCCTTTCTCAAGGGCCGGGACCCTCTCCCCCCCGGGCAGGAGGACGACGGAGACGCCCGCCTTGGCCATCACTTTCCCTCCCAATCCCGGGATGCACATCTTCAAACCCTTCAGATCGTCCATCGTCTTGATCTCTTTCCGAAACCATCCGCCCATCTGGACCCCCGTGTTCAACATGGGGATGGCCACGAGGTTAAAAGGAGCATAGACCTCGTTCCAGAGTTCGAGCCCGCCGCCTCCGTTGAGCCAGGCGGTCATCTCATCGAAGGTGAACCCGAAGGGGACGGCCGTGAAGAACTGCGCAGCCGGGACCTTTCCCGGCCAGTAGTAGGAGGCGCTGGATCCCATCTCCACGGTTCCGGCCGAAATGGCGTCAAAGCCCCCCAGGGCAGGGATGAGCGTTCCGGCAGGGAAGACATCGATCTTCATCCGTCCCCCGCTCATCTCCTCAACCCGTTTGGCGAAGAGCTCCGCTCCCTCCTGAAGGATGGGAAACTTCGGGGGCCAGGAGGTCACCATCTTCCATTTCACCGAGGCCCGGGAGACCTTCACCGACGAGAGCGTGGCCAGGGCGGCCGCCCCACCGACCCCTGCATATCTCAAAAAGTCCCTCCGTCTTACCATGACGATCCCTCCTTTGGAAGTATGATTGACAGACATTACAACCTAACTTCCCACCCGTGTCAAGACGCCCTTCACCCGCCCTCTTCGTTTTCGGTTTTGGGTTGACAACTCCTTGGAAATTTGTAAAGATTTACCCATCTCAAAAGGGAAAGGAGTTTTTTTGGGTCTATCACCTCGATAAATCTTTCCAGAAAGGAGGCTATTATGAAGAGGATTAATCGTCGGACGTTCATCAAATATTCGGCCGCCGTGGGCGCCTCTGCGGTCCTCCCCGGAGTCCCCACCTTGTTGAGAGCCCAGCCTCCGGAAATCAAGATCGGTTCGATCCAGCCCGTCACAGGGGTCATCTCGGATATCGGGATCGCCATGAGACGGGGAAACCAGATGGCCGTCGATGACATCAATGCCAAG
The DNA here is from genome assembly GCA_026415035.1 of Thermodesulfobacteriota bacterium. Lineage (NCBI taxonomy): Bacteria > Pseudomonadati > Thermodesulfobacteriota > Thermodesulfobacteriota bacterium. The sequence continues at coordinate 159,289 of JAOAHX010000002.1, forward strand.
GGAGGCATCAAATCGATGGGAGGGGCGAAGCTGAGGCTCCTCCTGGGGGATTCAGAGGCCAAAGAAGACGTGGCCCGATCCGAAGCGGAACGGTTAATCAAGGAAGGGGCGGTCTGTCTGGTGGGTCCCTTCTTGAGCGGTAATGCCATGGCCATCGCCACCCTCTGCGAGCAGAGGGGCGTCCCCTTCGTGATGGACGTGGCGGCTGCGGATGACATCACACAGAAGGGCTTCAAGTATACCTTCCGGGTCTTTCCCACGACGACCAAGTTTGCCGACTCGATGCTCTTCTACATGGACAAGATCATGAAGGATAAGAATATCAGCAAGTTGAGGGGGGTGGTGACCAATACGGGGGATCTTTTCGGCAGGGTTCAGGGAGCCACCTTCATCAAGGCGGTCCGGGAGAAGAAGTTTCCCATCGAGATTTTGGGTCACATCGAATATCCTCTCGGGATTCAGGATCTGTCGGCAGAGGTTTCGAAGATCAAGGCGCTCAAGCCCGATGTGCTCTTTCCGGTGGCCCGGCCCGGGGATGCGAAGTTGATGATTCGGGAGCTTTATAAGCAGCGGGTGGAGCTTCAGGGGATCATCAGCCCGGGCAGTCCGGGGTGGTATGAGCCGGAGTTCATCCGGGACATGAAGGTGTTGGCCGATTTCGTGATGGACAACGTGCCCTGGTACAACCCCATCGGCAAGATGTATAAAGAGGTCAACGCCGCCTTCATGAAGAAGTACCCCGGAAAGTATATCGACACCAACTCCGGCTATGCCTACCTCGGCGTGCTGGTGATCGCCGATGCCCTGGAGCGTGCCAAATCGACGAAGGCCGATGACATTGTGGCGGCCCTGAGGAAGACCTATTTCAAACAGGATCTGATGGTGGGCCTGGCGGTCTCTTTCAACGAGCGAGGCGACAACGTGAACGCGGATACCGCCATGATCCAGGTGCTCGATCAGACGATCAAGGTGGTCCTCCCGGAAAAGGCGGCCGAGGCGAAGTACGTCTATCCCATGCCCAAGCAGCTCTGGGAGCGAGGCGTCTAACAAGTATGGACGTCAACCTTATCCTTCAACTGGCGGCAAGCGGATTTCTCCTGGGAGGGGTCTACAGCCTGATCGCTTTAGGCCTCTCCCTCATTTTTGGCGTGATGAAGGTGATCAATTTTGCCCATGGGGCCATGCTCGTCTGGGGCATGTACGTGGCCTTCACCTTGATGACATGGACCGGCCTCGACCCCTTCTTCTCCTTCCTCATCAGCGCAGGGGTCCTCTTTGTCATGGGATATATCGTCCAGCGGACCGTTGTGAACCGGATCATCACCTTTCACGAGTCGATGCAGGTGATCGCGATGGTCGGGGTGATGATGATCCTGGAGAACAGCGCCCAGCTGATCTGGGGTCCCGATCCCCACAGCCCCCACACCAAGTATTCCCTGAGCACCCTCTGGTTGGGCGGCGTGATGATCGACCTTCCCAGGTTCCTGGCCTTTTCCCTGGCCATCCTGATCGCCGCGGCCGTCTTTCTATTTTTGAAATACACGGACATCGGAAGGTCGATCCGCGCCGCGGCGGATAACCGAACCGGTGCCCTCATCGTGGGGACCGATGTCAACAAAGTCTATGCGGTCTGTTTTGGCGTGGGGGCCGCCTGTGTGGGTGCGGCCGGTTCCCTCCTCGTCCCCCTCATGCCCATCTCCCCCCATACCGGCTTTCCTTTTAAGTTGACGTCCTTCGCCATCGTCATCCTCGGTGGCATGGGCAGCCTTCCGGGGGCGATGGTGGGGGGGCTTTTGATCGGGGTGGCCGAATCTCTGGGCACCGCCTTTATCCCGAGCTCCCTCAAACAGGTGATCAGCTTCGGGATCATGGTCTTGATCCTGCTCTTCAAACCTCAGGGACTTTTCGGAGGGAAGGCCACGTGAAGAAACTCTACCTCCTGCTCGGATTTCTCTTGTTCGTCCTGTTGCTCCTCCCCAGCCTGGTGAGCGACTATATCCTCGGCGTCTTCGTCCTGATCTTTTTTTATGCCTACATGGGTCAGTGCTGGAATATCCTCACCGGATATGCGGGCCCGATCTCCCTCGGCCACTCCCTCTACCTCGGCATCGGGGCCTATCTCTCGACGAAGCTGGCCATGGACCTCGGGCTGACGCCGTGGATCGGGATGTGGGTCGGTGGCATTGGGGCCTCTCTGGTGGGATTGGCGATCGGCTTTTTAGGATTCCGGTTCGGATTGAGAGGGGTCTATTTTGTGTTGCTGACCATTGCCTTTGCCGAGATCGGACGGCTGGTGGCCCTCCATCTGAAGCCCTTGGGTCATATGATGGGCCTCTTCGTCGACTTCAAACCGGGGTGGGTCAATTTTCACTTCCGGGGGAATCTCCCCTATTACTACATCGCCCTCGGCTATGTCCTCTTTTCCTTGATCGTCGTCCGGATGCTCGAGGTGTCGAAGTGGGGCCGCTATTTTTTGGCGATCCGGGAGGATGAAGATGCGGCCGAAAGTTTGGGGATCAATGTCTTCAAATACAAGATGATCGCCATCGGCCTCAGTTCCTTTCTGACCGCCCTGGGCGGGACGTTCTATGCCAATTACATCTTCTATCTCCATCCCACGAGCGTGATGTCGATGTGGGTCTCGATCGAGATCATCATGAGGCCCATCATCGGAGGCATCGGGACGCTCTTCGGCCCCCTCATCGGCTCCCTGCTGCTCACCCCCCTCTCGGAGATCTCGCGTTCCTATTTCACCAAGGCAGGGCTGGAGGGGATCCACATCGTGATCTACGGCCTGCTTCTGGTGATCGCGGTCCTCTTCTTCCCGGGGGGGATTTACGCCTATATCAAGAGAACGCTTAAGCCGATCTTAGAAACGTCCGGAAGCCATGGAGGTTGAAATTGGCCCTTTTGACGGTCAAGGCAGTGAGCAAGAACTTCGGCGGATTGAAGGCGGTCTCCCAGGTCTCGTTCGAGTTACAGACCGGAGAGATCTTGGGGATCATCGGTCCGAACGGGGCCGGCAAGACGACCCTCTTCAACGTCATCACGGGATTTTTAAAGCCTGATTCAGGAGAGGTCTGGTTCAATGGAGAGAATCTGGTGGGGTTGAAACCCCATCAGATCTGTCAGCGAGGAATGGTCCGAACCTTTCAGCTGGTGAAGCCCTTTGCCGAGTTGACGGTCCTGGAGAACGTGGTGGTGGCCGCCCTCAACCGGGCCAGGACGATCAAAGAGGCGAGGGAGAAGGCCATCCGAACGATCGAATTGGTGGGCCTGAAGGAGAAGATGAACGCTCAGGCCTCGGGTCTCACCATCGGCCAACGGAAACGCTTGGAGTTGGCCCGGACCTTGGCCACCGAGCCGAAACTGCTCCTGCTGGACGAGGTCATGGCCGGATTGACCCCGACGGAAGTGGACGAGCTCATCCATCTGTTGAAAGAGGTGAACCATCGAGGGGTCACCATCCTGCTGATTGAGCATGTGATGCGCGGGTTGATGGCCCTCTCCAGACGGGTGGTCGTTTTAAATTACGGGCAGAAGATCGCCGAAGGGGTGCCGACGGAAGTGGTGAGGGATCGCCAGGTGATCGACGCCTATTTGGGGGAGGAGTTCGCAAGTGCTCAGGGTTAATGGGATCGATGTCTTCTACGGAGACCTCCAGGCCCTACGAGGGGTCTCCTTCGAGGTCCAGCCGAAAGAGATTATCGCCATGGTCGGCTCCAACGGGGCCGGAAAATCGACGACCCTGATGACCCTCTCGGGAATCCTCCGGGCCAGGGCAGGGGAGATCTTCTTCAACAACAACCCGGTGCATCAGCTCTCCTCCTCCCGGATCGTCGAGATGGGGATCGTTCAGGTGCCCGAGGGACGACAGCTCTTTCCCTCCCTCACCGTCCTCGAAAACCTCGAGATGGGGGCCAGGTTTGCAAAGGCCAAGCGGGAGAAAGGCCGGACGATGGCATGGGTCTTCCAACTCTTTCCCCGGCTTGAGGAGAGGAAACGCCAGTTGGCCGGGACGCTCAGCGGCGGGGAGCAGCAGATGCTGGCCATCGGACGGGGGTTGATGGCCTGCCCCTCCCTCCTGATGCTCGACGAACCTTCTCTGGGCCTTTCTCCCCTTCTCGTCAAGACCATTTTTAATATCATCAAAGAGATCAACGAGCAGGGAACGACCATCCTCCTGGTGGAACAGAATGTGTTCCACTCCCTCACCCTCTCGCACCGGGGATACGTCCTCGAAAACGGCGCCATCGTGATGAGCGGGCCCAGCCAGGACCTCCTCAAAAACCAGCACATCCGGCAGAGCTACCTGGGCCTTTAAGGGATGCGGTCGGACCTTTTGGCCCCTCCCTCTCTCTCCGAACCCAGGAGGAAAGATTGAGAACGATGACCGTGAAGGTTCCCCAGCTACTTTGGTATGGCCAGACGGAGATGGAGCTCGAGTTCCCCAGAGGTTGGTCCGTCTCCTACTGCCCGATGAAGGGGGCCGAAAGGAGGAAGCTCACCCCCGACGAGATGGAGCAGGCCTTTCACCATCCCATCGGTTCGAAGCCGATCTCCGAACTGGCCAGAGGAAAGAAAGAGGTCGCTATCCTCTTCGATGATATGGCGAGGCCCACACCGGTCCATGAGATCGTCCCCTTTCTGTTCCGGGAGCTGGAGAAAGGCGGCATTCAGGATCGGCAGGGGCGCTTCATCGCAGCCCTCGGCGCCCATGGGGCGCAGACGGCAAACGACTTTAGAAAGAAGCTGGGGCAGGAGGTCCTGGACCGATTTCCAATTTACAATCACCATCCCTTCGATTATTGTAAGTTCATCGGGAAGACGAGCCACGGCACCCCGGTCTCCATCAACCAGGAGGTGATGGCCTGCGATTTGAAGATCGGGATCGGCTGCATCGTCCCCCACTCCTTCTCTGGTTATGGAGGGGGCGGAAAGATCCTGCTGCCGGGGGTGGCCCATATCGAATCCATCCGGGCCAATCACGGGCTGATCAAGAAGTATCCGGAATGCGTCGGCCTGGGAAAGATCGAGGGGAATATCCCCCGGCTCGATATCGAAGAGGCGGCCCGGATGGCGGGGTTGGACCTCAAGATCGATGCGATCCTCAATCTCCGAGGAGAGATCACCGGCCTTTTCGTCGGAGATCCGATTCTGGAACACCGTGAAGGGATGAAATGGGCGCGGGAAGCCTATGCGACCCGCCCGGCTCGAGACATGGATGTGGTCGTGGTCAACACCTTTGCGAAGGCCAACGAGTGTGCGATCGCTCCCTTCATCGGCATCCCCTCGTTGAAAGAGGAGGGCGGGGATCTGGTCATCATCGCCAACGAGCCTGCGGGCCAGATGGTCCACTACCTCTTCGGAGAATTCGGGAGATGTGGAGAAGGAGGAATGAAATTGCCTCAACCCATGTCCAAGAAAGTGAGAAGAATGATTGTCCTTTCCCCTTTTAGGGAC